>NZ_JBITVD010000012.1:0-229579 GCF_044542805.1 Acidovorax sp. NPDC077693
TTGCAGGTCATCATCCCGCAGGGCTCCATGCTCAACCCCAACCCGCCGGCCTCGGTGGTGGCGGGCAATGTGGAGACCTCCACCTGCATCACCAACGCGCTGTTCGGCGCCCTGGGCGTGATGGCGGGCAGCCAGCCCACGATGAACAACTTCACCTTCGGCAACGCGCAGTACCAGTACTACGAAACCATTGCCGGCGGCAGCGGTGCGGGTGCGGTGTTCGATGCATCAGGCCGCGCGGTGCGCGGGTTCGACGGCACGAGCGTGGTCCAGACCCACATGACCAACTCGCGCCTCACGGACCCCGAGGTGCTGGAGTTCCGCTTCCCGGTGGTGCTCGACAGCTACGAGATCCAGCGTGGGTCAGGCGGCGCGGGGCGCTGGGCCGGTGGTGACGGCGGCGTGCGGCGCGTGCGCTTTCTGGAGGCCATGACGGCCAGCATCCTGTCCAACGGGCGGCTCAACCCCGCCTTCGGCATGGCGGGCGGCCAGCCGGGCCGCGCAGGCGCCAACCGGGTGCTGCGCGCGAACGGCCAGGTCGAGGAGCTGGGCCACATCGGCGCCGCGCAGATGGAGCCGGGCGATGTGTTCGAGATCTCCACCCCGGGCGGTGGCGGGTTCGGCGAATGCGTGGCCGCTGAGTGAACCGGGCCTGCGGGCCCGCGCCATGAAAAAGGGCCTGCATGGCAGGCCCTTTGATCTGGGTGGCTGGCGGTGTATCGCCAGCGCGGGTCACATGCCCGAGTAGTTCGGGCCGCCGCCACCTTCGGGCGTGACCCACACGATGTTCTGCGTCGGGTCCTTGATGTCGCAGGTCTTGCAGTGCACGCAGTTCTGCGCGTTGATCTGCAGGCGCTGCGCGTCGCCGCCCTTGGCCACGTCGGGCACGAACTCGTACACGCCCGCCGGGCAGTAGCGCGCCTCGGGGCCGGCGTACTTGGCCAGGTTGATGTTGACCGGCACGCTCGCGTCCTTGAGCGTCAGGTGGGCCGGCTGGTTCTCTTCGTGGTTGGTGTTGCTGATGAACACGCTGCTCAGGCGGTCGAACGTGAGCTTGCCATCGGGCTTGGGGTAGACGATGGGCTTGCACTCGGCCGCGGGCTTGAGGTAGGCGTGGTCGGGCTTGTCACGGTGCAGCGTCCAGGGCATGCGGCCGCGCAGTATCAGCTGCTCGAAGCCGTTCATTACCGTGGCCGTGGTCAGGCCATACTTGAACCAGTTCTTGAAGTTGCGGTCCTTGTTCAGCTCGGTGTAGAGCCAGCTTTCCTCGAAAGCCTTGGGGTAGGCCTTGAGTTCGTCGTGCTGGCGGCCGGCCACGACGGCGTCGTACGCAGCCTCGGCGGCCAGCATGCCGGTCTTGATGGCGGCGTGGCTGCCCTTGATGCGGCCCACGTTCAGGTAGCCTGCGTTGCAGCCCACGAGTGCGCCACCCGGGAAGATGGTCTTGGGCAGGGCGTTGATGCCGCTGGCGTTGATGGCGCGCGCGCCATACGACAGGCGCTTGGCCGTGATCTCGCCTTTTTCGTTCTCGAAGTAGTAGCGGACGTTGGGGTGGGTTTTCCAGCGCTGGAATTCCTCGAACGGGCTGAGGTAGGGGTTCTTGTAGCCCAGGCCGGTCACGAAGCCGAGCGCGATCTTGTTGTCGTCCAGGTGGTACAGGAATGCGCCGCCGTAGGTGTCGTTCTCCATCGGCCAGCCGGCGGTGTGCATCACGAAGCCGGGCTGGTGCTTCTTGGGGTCGATCTCCCACAGCTCCTTCACGCCCAGGCCGAAGCTTTGCGGGTCGCGCCCTTCGGACAGGTGAAAGCGCTCGATCAGCTGGCGGCCCAGGTGGCCGCGCGCGCCTTCGGCGAACACGGTGTACTTGCCCAGCAGTTCCATGCCCAGCTGGAAGTTCTCGGTGGGCTCGCCGTCCTTGCCCACGCCCATGTTGCCAGTGGCCACGCCCTTGACCGAACCATTCTCGTTGTAGAGCACTTCGGCGGCGGCAAAGCCGGGGAAGATCTCCACGCCCAGGGCCTCGGCCTGCTCGGCCATCCATTTGGTCACGTCGCCCAGGCGCACGATGTAGTTGCCGTGGTTCTGCGCGAAGGGGGGCAGAAACACATTGGGCACGCGCAGGCCCGATTTTTCCGACAGGAAGATGTAGGCGTCGTCGGTGACGGGCTGCTTGAGGGGTGCGCCGCGCTTTTTCCAGTCGGGGATCAGCTCGGTCAGTGCCTTGGGGTCCATGATGGCGCCCGACAGGATGTGCGCGCCGGGCTCGGAGCCTTTTTCCAGCACCACCACCGAGACATCCTGGCCCTTTTCGGCAGCCAGCTGCTTCAGGCGGATCGCGGTGGCCAGGCCGCCAGGGCCGCCGCCAACGACCACCACGTCGTATTCCATCGATTCACGGGGACCATACTGGGCGATGATTTCTTCGTTTGTCATGGGCTTCTCGTCGGGCGTTTGATAATGGATATTTTGAACAGAACAGGATGCAATGCCCTGTCTGGCTGGCGACTGATTGTATTCATGGAATAGCGACAATCGAACGACCGTTCTATTTTGTTGAGTGGAGAGACTCTAAATGGCTTACAGCATCGACTTGTCCGGCCGGGTGGCCTTCATCACCGGCGCCTCCAGCGGCCTGGGCGCACAGTTTGCCCGCACGCTGGCCCGCGCCGGCGCCGGGGTGGTGCTGGCCAGCCGCCGGGTGGAAAAGCTCAAGGAGCTGCGCGCGCGCATCGAAGGCGAGGGCGGTGACGCCCACGTGATCGAGCTCGACGTAACTGACCACGACTCCATCAAGTCCGCCGTGGCGCACGCCGAGACCGAAATGGGCTCCATCGACATCCTGGTCAACAACTCGGGCGTGAGCACCACGCAGCGCCTGCAGGACGTGACGCCCGAGGACTACGACTTCATCTTCGACACCAACGTGAAGGGTGCGTTCTTCGTGGCGCAGGAGGTCGGCAAGCGCATGCTGGCCCGCTCGCGCGGTGCGGCGCCGGGCAGCTTCACGGGTGGGCGCATCATCAATATCGCCTCGATGGCGGGCCTCAAGGTGCTGCCGCAGATCGGCGCCTACTGCATGAGCAAGGCCGCCGTGGTGCAGATGACCCGCGCCATGGCCATGGAATGGGGCAAGTTCGGCATCAATACCAACGCGATCTGCCCCGGCTACATCGACACCGAGATCAACCACCACCACTGGGACACCGAGCAGGGCAAGAAGCTCATCGCCATGCTCCCCCGCAAGCGCGTGGGCAGCCCGCAGGACCTGGATGCCTTGCTGGTCATGCTGGCCAGCGACCAGAGCCATTTCGTCAACGGCGCCGTCATCGCTGCCGACGACGGCTTCGCTGTATAGAAAAGCCCCCCTGAGGCGCTTCGCGCCATCCCCCGAGGGGGACGCCACCGGTGGCCTGGCGGAGCCAGTTCCACGGTGGCACTGGCCTGGGGGCGCGCCAGTTGCAGAGAGCTGGGCGGTACCACCAAACTGGACTATCGATGAAGATTGAAATTCCTGAAGCCAAGAAGCAGGTTTTTGAGATGCGCTTTCCCGTGCGTTGGGGCGACATGGATGCGATGGGCCATGTCAACAACACGGTGTACTTCAGGTACCTGGAGACGGCGCGCATCGACTGGCTGGTGTCGGTGGGCTGCAACCCCGACCCGCAGGGCCAGGGGCCGGTCATCGTCAATGCGTTCTGCAACTTCTACCGGCAGCTGGAGTACCCGGCCGATGTGCTGCTCAAGCTCTACGTGAGCGACCCGGGCCGCACCACGTTCGAGACCTGGGGCACCATGGAGCGCGTGGACCAGCCGGGCGTGGTGTGCGCGGCAGGCGGCGCCACCACCATCTGGGTGGACTTTCCGCGGCAGAAGGCCACGGACCTGCCCGACTGGATGCGGGCGCTCGTCAGTGCCTGATGGGGTATTGAAAATTCAAGCGAAATAGTGCTCTACCGCGCACTGGTAAAGCGCTAGCAGCTATTGAAATAGTAGCATTCCGCTGGGGCTCAGCTCAGCTCAAGTCACCGGCGCCGGGTTGAACAGCACCAGCGCATTGCGCAGCTTCCAGTGTTCGGCCCAGGTCTTCTTGCGGCCGCTGGCCACCTCCAGCATGAGGTGGAACATTTCCCAGCCCACGTCTTCGATGGTCTTCTCGCCGGTGGCGATGGTGCCGGCGTTGACGTCCATCAGGTCGTGCCAGCGGCGTGCCAGGTCGTCGCGCGTGGCGACCTTGATGACGGGCACCTCGGCCAGGCCGTAGGGCGTGCCGCGGCCGGTGGTGAAGACGTGCAGGTTCATGCCGGCTGCCACCTGCAGCGTGCCGCAGATGAAGTCGCTGGCGGGCGTGGCGGCGTAGATCAGGCCCTTTTGTTGGAGCTTCTCGCCCGGGGAGATCACGCCGGTGATGGGCGAGCTGCCGCTCTTGACGATGGAGCCCATGGCCTTTTCCACGATGTTGGACAGGCCGCCCTTCTTGTTGCCCGGCGTGGTGTTGGCGCTGCGGTCCACCCGGCCGCGCTGCAGGTAGGCGTCGTACCAGGCCATCTCGCGGATCATGGCGTCGGCCACCTCGGGGGTGGAGGCGCGCGCGGTGAGCTGGTCGATGCCGTCGCGCACCTCGGTCACTTCGCTGAACATCACCGTGGCGCCCGCGCGCACCAGCAGGTCGGTGCAAAAGCCCACGGCCGGGTTGGCGGTGACGCCGCTGAAGGCATCGCTGCCGCCGCACTGCACGCCCACGACGAGTTCGCTGGCGGGCACGGGTTCGCGGCGGCGCTGGTTCAGGCGCTGCAGGTGCCGCGCGGCCTGGCGCATCACCGAATCGACCATGGACATGAAGCCCACATGCGCCTCGTCCTGCAGGCAGACCACGTCCAGCGGGGTGTCTGCCTGCGTGCGTTCGTCCACCAGCGGGATGGTGCCGGGGGGCAGCAGGCGCTCGGGTTGCAGCTTCTCGCAGCCCAGGCTCACCACCATCACCTCGCCGCCGAAGTTGGGGTTCAGGCTGATGTTGCGCAGCGTGCGGATGGGGATCACGGCGTCGGGCGCGTCGATGGCCACGCCGCAGCCGTAGGTGTGGGCCAGGGCGACCACGTCGTCCACGTTCGGGTATTGGGGCAGCAGCTCGGCCTTGATGCGCTGCACCGCGAACTCGGTCACGCCGGCCACGCACTGCACGGTCTCGGTGATGGCCAGGATGTTGCGCGTGCCCACGGAGCCGTCTGCGTTGCGGTAGCCCTCGAAGGTGTAGCCCGCGAGCGGCGTTAGTGCAGGCGGCTTCACGGTGGCGATGGGCAGGCCGTCGAGCGAGCGCGCGTCGGGCATGTCCAGCAGCTTTTCATGCACCCAGCTGCCGGCCGGGATGGCGCGGATGGCATAGCCGATGGGCACGTTGTAGCGCCGCACCACGCCGCCTTGGGGGATGTCCTGGAGCGCCACCTTGTGCGCCTGGGGCACGGCATCCACCAGCGTCACGCCCGCAGGCAGGGTGGTGCCAGCGGGCAGGCCACCGTCGTTGGCGACGATCGCGACGTTGTCGGCCTCGTGCATCTGGATGCACAGAGGAGGGCGCAAGGGAGTGGTTCTGGCGTTCATGGGGCTGGCTCCTGGGCACGCAGGGCGTGCCGTGGGTTTGACGCGCTGGCGGGTTGTGGTGGTTGCGGGATGAGGTAGTGGGGTAGGCAACGCAGGGTGAGCCGTCAGGCCCGCTGGCCCACCTCGATGGATTCGCGGGTCCAGGCGCGGGCCTGCTCCGTGAGCGAAAGGCCCAGGCCGGGGCGGGTGGGCACTAGCATGCGGCCGTCTTTCAGTTCCAGGCGTTCGTTGAACAGAGGCTCCAGCCAGTCGAAATGCTCGACCCAGGGCTCGCTGGGGTACACGGCGCCCAGGTGCACGTGCAGCTCCATCGCGAAGTGCGGGGCCAGCATCACGTTGGCCATCTCGGCCTGCGCCGCGACCTTGAGGAAGGGCGTGATGCCGCCCAGGCGCGGGCCGTCGGGCATGAGGAAGTCAGCGCTGCGGTGGCGGATCAGCTCGCCATGCTCGGCGGCGCTGGTCAGCATCTCGCCGGTGGCGATGGGGGTGTCGAACTGCGCGGCCAGCGCGGCGTGGCCTTCGTAGTCGTAGGCGTCCAGCGGCTCTTCGATCCAGATCAGGTTGTACTGCTCGAAGATGCGGCACATGCGCTGGGCGGTGGGGCGGTCCCACTGCTGGTTGGCGTCGACCATGATGGGGGTGGCGTCGCCCAGGTGCTCGCGCATGGCCTGCACCCGCTGGATGTCCAGCGCGCAGTCGGGCTGGCCCACCTTGAGCTTGATGCCGCCGATGCCCCGGTCCAGCGAGGCCTGGGCGTTCACCTTGAGCTGGTCGAGCGGCGTGTGCAGGAAGCCGCCCGATGTGTTGTAGCACCGCACGGACTCGCGCTGCGAGCCCAGCAGCTTGGACAGCGACAGGTGGGCGCGGCGGGCCTTCAGGTCCCACAGCGCCACGTCGAACGCGCCGATGGCCTGCACGCCCATGCCACTGCGGCCCACCGAGGCGCCCGCCCAGCACAGCTTGGTCCACAGGCGGGAGATGTCGTTCGGGTCTTCGCCGATGAGCGCGGGAGCGATCTCCCTGGCATGCGCGAACTGGCCGGGGCCGCCGGCGCGCTTGGAGTAGCTCAGGCCCAGGCCCCGGTGGCCATCGCGGGTCTCGATCTCGGCGAACAGCATCGCGATCTCGGTCATGGGTTTTTGGCGGCCGGTCAGCACCTTGGCGTCGCTGATGGGGTTGGCCAGCGGCAGGTAGCACGACGAGAGGCGGATCCAGGCGATGCTGTCGGGGCTCAGCGGGGTGTTGTCGGCGGATGAGAGGGCGGTCATGGCGTTCAAGCGGGGGGCGACGAAAGGACGAAAGGCAAAAAAAGGGCTGGGAGCAGGGCGATGCGTGCAAGGGAAACCCGCGGCGGCCTGCGCGGGTTTCCCGGCGGCCAGGGGTCAGTCGATGGTGATCTTTCCGGCCTGGATCACGGTCTTCCAGCGGTCGTATTCCTTGCGCTGGAAGGCGGCGAATTCTTCCGGCGTGTTGGCCACCATCTCGAACCCGATGGAGACGAATTGCTCCTTCACCTTGGGGTCGTTCAGCGCTTCCACGAACGCGGCATGGGCCTTCTGGCGCACGGCGGGCGGCAGGCCCTTGGGCGCGACGATGGCTTGCCAGGATGCGACTTCGACGTTCTTCACGCCTGCTTCGGCCAGCGTGGGCAGATCCGGCAGCACGGGCGAGCGCTGGGGGCTGGTCACGGCCAGGGCGCGCATCTTGCCGCCCTTGATGTACTGGATCACGGCGTTGATGTTCTGGAACGACGCGTCCACCTGGCCGCCGATCAGGTCGGTGTGCGCGGGAGCGCCGCCCTTGTAGGGGATGTGCACGCCCTGGGTGCCCGTCTGCTGCCAGAACAGCTCGGCCGTGAGGTGGTCGCTGGAGCCATTGCCGGCGGACGCGAAGCTCATCTTGTGGGGGTTGGCCTTGAGGTGCGCGATCACGTCGGCCACGCTCTTGTGGGGCGAGTTGGCGGGCACCACCAGCACGTTGGGCGAGGCCACGGCCACGGTGATGAAGTCGAAGTCCTTGGTGGGGTCGTAGGGCAGGCTCTTGAGCAGGTGCGGCACGATGACCAGCGGGCCGAGCGACGTGACCAGGAAGGTGTAGCCATCGGCCGGAGCCCGCTGCACGAAGGTGGCGCCGATCGTGCCGGTGGCGCCGGCCCGGTTGTCGACCGTGAACGGCTGCTTGAGCTTGTCGGTCAGGCGGGGGCTCACGGCACGGGCGACCTGGTCGGTAGAGCCGCCGGGCGGGAAGGGCACCACCAGCGTGACGGCCTTGTCGGGCCAGGCGAGGGCCGAGGTGCTCCACGCGGCCATGGCCAGCGCGGCGGTGATCCAAAGTTTCTTCATGCTTGTCTCCTTGATGGTTGAATGACATCGTTGTCATTTTTGGGCGAATGCCAGCATCTGTTTTATTTCTGTCGCGATGAACTCTGTTTTTTTGTTGGCTGGATAAATGGTATCGTTGTCATTTCAAAAGTCAATGCGGTGCGATCTGCTGCATGTTTCGCTAGGTGCGGCCCCAACGGCACCTGCTGGTGCGCTGCCATGGGGTGGTGGTTAGCAGGCGCTCCTCGCAGCCTTCGCGCAGGCGGGCACCGGGGCGGGGCTGCTGCGCTATCTGCTAACGTCGCGCATGGCGGGTCGCGCTGTGGGTTGTGCCCTGAAGCGCACTGCCGCCAGAGCCCACTGCACTGGCCGTGGCCCCCACCGGCCGCTTCTCGCACCGACATCCGCTTGTCCGCCCCTTCCGCTATTTCCGCAGTCTCCGCCGTACCCTTCATGAACCTGCCACCGCCCCGCAAGCCCGCCACCCTGCACGACGTTGCCCAGGCGGCCGGCGTCTCGCCCATCACGGCGTCGCGTGCGCTGGGCAACCCCGGCATCGTGTCGGAGAAGACGCGGGCGCGCGTGCAGCAGGCGGTGGAGGCCACGGGCTACATCCCCAATCTGCTGGCCGGCGGGCTCAAGTCCAAGCGCAGCCGCATGGTGGCGGGGATCGTGCCGGCGCTGTCGGTGTCGCAGTTTTTGCCCACGGTGCAGTCGCTCACCGCCACGCTGGCGGAAGAGGGCTACCAACTCCTGCTGGGCCAGACGTTCTACGACGCGCAGCGCGAGATCGACGTGCTCAATGCCATGGTCAGCCGGCAGCCGGACGGCATCGTGATGATGGGCCTGGTGCAGTCCGAAGCCGCGCGCGACCGCCTGCGCAAAGCGGGCGTGCCGGTGGTGGAGACCTGGGACATCAGCGACCGGCCGGTGGACATGGTGATCGGGTTTTCGCACCTCAAGGTCGGCAGTGCGCTGGCGGGGTACTTCCTGTCGCGGGGCTACCAGCGCGTGGGCATCGCCACCGGCGGCGACCAGCGCGCGATGGAGCGGCGCGAGGGTTTTCTGGCCGCCTGGGGCCGCGACGTACCCACGGCCGTGGTGCCTGCGCCCAGCACGCTGCAACTGGGCCGCAGGGCGCTGTGCGAGCTGCTCGCCCGGGAGCCCGGCCTGCAGGCGGTGGTGTGCAGCTCGGACATGCTGGCCCACGGCATTCTGGTGGAGGCGCAGGCGCGCGGTCTGCGCGTGCCGCAGGACCTGGCGATCTCCGGCTTTGGCAATGCGGACTTCAGCGCGCACATGGTGCCGCCCATCACCACCGTGCACGTGGACGGGCCCGAGATCGGCCGCCTGGCAGCGCAGCTCATCATGGACCGCTGCCGCGGCGTGCAGCCGCAGCGCTCGACGTTCGACCTAGGGTTCGAGCTGATCGAGCGGGCCTCCACCGCAGCCGTGCCGGGCTGACGCCGCGGCCGGATCGGCCACGTTGTAAGGGCCCCCCGGGCTTGCCGGGGCCGCACCTACTTGTTCTTCTCACGCGGCAGGCGGCCCATCAGATAGAACTCGGGGTTGGGCTGCATGCCGGCAAAGCTGGCCATGCGGTTCGACAGCCCGAAGAACGCGGTGATGGCCGCGATGTCCCAGATGTCCTCGTCGTCGAAGCCGTGCGGGTGCAGGGCCTCGAAGTCGGCGTCCTCGATCTCGTGCGAGCGCTGGCAGACCTTCATCGCAAAGTCCAGCATGGCGCGCTCGCGCGGGCTGATGTCGGCCTTGCGGTGGTTGACCGCCACCTGGTCGGCAATCAGCGGCTTCTTCTCGTAGATGCGCAGGATGGCGCCGTGGGCCACCACGCAGTACAGGCACTGGTTGGCAGCGCTGGTGGTGGTGACGATCATCTCGCGCTCGCCCTTGGTCAGGCTGCCTTCTTCCTTGAGCATGAGCGCATCGTGGTACGCAAAGAAGGCGCGCCACTCGGCAGGGCGGCGCGCAAACGCCAGGAACACGTTGGGGATGAAGCCGGCCTTCTCCTGCACTTCCACGATGCGTGCGCGGATGTCGTCGGGCAGGGTGTTCAGGTCGGGAAAGGGATAGCGGCTCACGAAGGTCTCCTTGGCTGTGTTGTGTTGTGTCGTGGATGCCAGTATCCGCGATGCATGCGTCGCCCACGCCCCCCCGAAACTGGCGCTGACCATGCCAGTGCACCCGTGGATCCGGCTCCGCCGGTCCACCGGGTGCGTCCCCCTTAGGGGGAAGACGCCGCCAGGCGGCTCAGGGGGGGGTCAAGGATGCCAGTGCGTGGCCCGCACAGGGCTTTGCGCGGGCGCTGCCGTGTTGCCTGCCAGCGCATACGACAGCTGCGTCGCTGCGGCAATCACCGTCTGGGCCAGAGCTTCGAGCTTTTCAGCGGGCAGGCGCGATGCGGGGCCCGAGATGCACACAGACCCCATCAGGCGCCAGTGCATGCCGAACACCGGCGCCGACACCGTGGCCACGCCTTGCTCGCGCTCGCCGATGGACCAGTGGTAGCCCTTCTTGCGGATGTCCTCATAGGCCTTGCCCGGCTCGCCCGAGAACGCCAGGATCACGCGGCCCGGGGAGCCTTTGTCCAGCGGCAGCCCTTCGCCCATGCGGGCGTGGTGGCGCAGTGCCTGCGGGCCCTCCACGCGTACCAGGCAGGTCCGCACCTGGCCTTCGCGCACGTAAAAGGCCGCGCTTTCGCCCGTGGCGTGGGTCAGTTCGCGCAGCGCGGGCTCCAGCACGTTCTGCACGTCAAAGCCCGCCTGGTAGCGCGCGCCCAGCCAGCCCGCGGCGGGGCCCAGGCGCCAGTCGCCATCCTCGCGCTGCACCATGAAGCCCGACTGCGCCAGCGTGCGCGCCAGGCGCAGCACCGTGGTCTTGTGCAGGCCGCAGCGGCGGCTCAGCTCGGCCAGCGGCAGGCTGGATTCGCCCAGGGCGAAGGCTTCGAGCACCTGCAGGGCGCGTGTGACGGCGATCACGCCGCCGGCCGCGTCGGGCTGCGGGGCGGGGACGGGTGTGGATGAGGGTGCGGAGGGTTCCGGCGTTGGCGATGGCGCGGGGAGAGGGGGCTTGCGGGGCTTGTTGCTCATGGTGCCATCTGTTTCACTGTGTGCAACTGCATTGTATGGGTTGAAACGTCTGCGTAAAGTCGCGGCCACGGCGCCGGGCCCTCGCAGGTTCTGCAGACCGGCGTGACGAACCACCATAAAACGGAGACAAATCCATGCCAGCTTTTCCATCGCTTTCGCGTGCTGTCGGCGCGCACCTGTGCGCAGCCTTGATGGGCCTTGCCGCAACCGCCGTGCCCGTGGCCGCCCAGGCCCAGGCCGCCTACCCCAACAAACCCATCCGCCTGATCGTTCCGTTCCCACCCGGTGGCGGCACCGACATGATCGCGCGCACCGTGGCGCAAAAGCTCACGGACCAGAACAAGTGGAACGTGATCGTGGACAACCGCCCCGGCGCAGGCGGCAACCTGGGCGTGGACGCTGCGGCCAAGTCGGCCCCGGATGGCTACACGCTGGTCATGGGCCAGACCAGCAACCTGGCCATCAACCCCACGCTGTACCCCAAGCTGCCCTACGACCCCATCAAGGACCTGGTGCCCGTGGCACTGGTGTCTTCGTCGCCCATCGTGATCGCCGCGCCGGCCAATTCGCCGTACAAGACCTTTGCCGACGTGGTGGCCGCATCCAAGGGCAAGCCTGACGCACTCACCCTGGGCTACTCGGGCAACGGCACGGTGGCCCACCTGGCCGGCGAGCTGGCCGAGAACGCGGCGGGCATCAAGCTGCGCCACATCCCCTACAAGGGCGCGGCCCAGGCCATGACGGACCTGGTGGGCGGGCAGATCGATCTGTACATGTCCTCCGTGCCCACGCTGCTGGGCCAGGTGCGCAACGGCAAGCTCAAGGTGCTGGCCATCACGTCGGCCAAGCGCTCGTCGCAATTGCCGGATGTGCCCACGCTGGCCGAGTCCGGCTACAAGGGCTTCGAGGCCGTGACCTGGTTCGGCATCCTGGCGCCCGCTGGCACGCCCGCGCCCATCGTGGCGCAGCTGAACAAGGCCATCAACCAGGCGCTGCAGCACGCCGAAGTGGCCGACAAGCTGCGCTCCGAAGGCGGCGACATCCTGGGCGGATCGGCCGACCAGTTTGGCCAGCTGCTGCGCACCGAAGTGCCGCGCTGGGGCAAGATCGTCAAGGACTCGGGCGCCAGCCTGGATTGACCGACAGCGCCCCCACAGCCACCGCTTCACGTCCCCCCAAGAGTCCGTGCCATGCACCGCGACAGCCTTGTCACGCCTGTGCGTACCGCCCACGCCGTGCGGTTTTCAGCCGGTACTGCCGTGCCGCGCACCCTGGTGCCGGCCGGTGCCTGCGACTGCCATGTGCATGTGTACGACAGCCGCTTTCCGGCCGCGCCGCAGGCCAGGCTGCTGCCGCCCGATGCGTCGGCGCTGGACTATGCAGCGCTGCAGCAGCGCATCGGAACCACGCGGGTGGTGCTGGTCACGCCGTCGACCTACGGCACCGACAACCGCCCGATGCTGGAAGGCCTGACCGCGCTGCGCGCCATGGGCGTGCCAGCCCGTGGCGTGGCGGTGATCGACGGCACCGAGAGCGATGCAGCGCTGCAGCGCCTGCACGCCGCCGGCGTGCGCGGCGTGCGGCTGAACCTGTCGCTGGGCGTGTCGGGCACAGCGGATTCGCTGCTGCCGCTGGCCCGCCGCATCGCGCCGCTGGGCTGGCACCTGCAACTGCTGATGGCGTCCGATGTGCTGGTCGCGCAGGCCGATGTGCTGCGCCAGTTGCCCGTGCCGGTGGTGTTCGACCACTTCGGCCGCATCGCTCCCGCGCAGGCGGGGCGGCACCCCGCCCATGCGCTGCTGCTGGCGCTGCTGCTGGGCGGGCAGGCGTGGGTCAAGCTGTCGGGCGGCTACATCGTGAGCGAGCAGCACTCGGTGGAAGACCCCGCGCTCGACGCCCTGGCTGCCAGCTACCTGCGCTGCGCGCCCCACCGCGTGGTGTGGGGCAGCGACTGGCCGCATGCCACCGCATCGGCCGGCGTGCAGCCCCTGCCCGACGACGCCCGCCAGGTGGACCGGCTGGCCGACTGGGCGCGCGAGGCTGGCGACAGCAGCGCGACGCTGCAGCGCGTGCTGGTGGACAACCCGGCCGCGCTCTACGGCTTCGCGCCGACCATTTCTTCATTGTCTTGATAACCGGGGAGACACCACCGTGACCGAATCCACCACTGACCTTCCATCTGCCGGCCTGTCGCGCCGTGGCGTGCTCGCCGCCGGCGGTGCCGCGCTGCTGGCCCCGTGGCTGGCCGCCCCAGTACGAGCCCAGGGCGACTGGCCCGCCGGCCGCGTCATCACCTGGGTGGTGCCGTACCCCCCAGGCGGCAGCACCGACGTGCTGGGCCGCAACGTGGCGCAGCGCATCGGCGCGGCGCTGTCCACCAATGTGATCGTGGACAACAAGGCCGGTGCCACCGGCACCATCGGCGCGGCCTTCGTCGCCAAGGCGGCGCCCGACGGCACCACGCTGCTGGGCACTTCCATCGGGCCGCAGGCGATCGCGCCGCACCTGATGGGCAAGCTGCCGTACGACCACATCACGGCGTTCGAGCCCGTGGTCATCATCGGCACCATTCCGCACATTTTGGTGGTGGGTGCGGACCAGCCGTTCAAGACGGTGGCCGACCTGCTGGCCGCTGCCAAGGCCCAGCCGGGCAAGCTCGCCTTCGCTTCGGGCGGCAACGGCACCATCTTGCAGATGCAGGGCGAGCTGCTGCAGCAGCAGACCGGCGCGCGCTTCATCCACGTGCCCTACAAGGGCGACACCCCGGCGCTGCAGGACACGCTGGCCAGCCAGGTGCAGTTCATGTTCGCGCCCGCGGCCGCCGCGCTGCCGCATGTGCAGGCGGGCAAGCTGCGCGCGCTGGCCGTCACCTCGGCCCAGCGCCTCAAATCCCTGCCGGCCGTGCCCACGATGGCCGAGGTGGGCATGAAGGACTTCGTGGTGGAGCAGTGGCAGGCCGTGTTCGCGCCGGCCAAGACGCCCACCGCCGTCGTGTCGCGCTTGAACCAGGAGATCAACAAGGCCCTGAAGGACCCCGCCGTGGTCGCCCTGGCCGACAAGCTGGGCGTGACGCTGGTGGGCGGCACGCCCCAGCAGCTGGGCGACCTGCAAAAGGCCGACTCCGCCAAGTGGGCCAAGGTCATCAAAGACGGAAACATAAAAGCTGAGTGAGACGGCTTTTGCCCCGGCATTGTCTGCACGCACCCCTTCTTCATTTTTCAAACGGACAGAACACCATGAGCCAACTCCCCGACATCATCCGTGACATCGACCGCGTGAGCGCCGACGTCGTGCGCAAAGCCGCGACCTTCCAGGCCGCCATCCTGGCCGACGTGGCCGGGCGCCGCGGCACCATGCACGGCCGCGTGGCGCCGGTGCACCAGGGCATGAAAGTCGCAGGCCCGGCCTTCACCGTGGAAGTGCGCCCCGGCGACAACCTCATGATCCACGCCGCCATTGCGCTGGCCCAGCCCGGTGACGTGCTGGTGATCGACGGCAAGGGCGACCTGACCGCCGCGCTCATGGGCACGCTGATGCTCAGCGCCTGCAAGAAGCGGGGCCTCGCCGGCGTGATCGTGGATGCCGCCATCCGCGACAAGCTGGAGATCCTGGAACTGGACTTCCCGGTGTTCAGCGCAGGCTTCAACCCCGCCGGCCCCACCAAGTACGTGCCCGGCCGCATCAACCACCCCATCTCTGCCGGCGGCGCCACCGTGAACCCCGGCGACCTGGTGGTGGGCGATGCCGACGGCGTGGTCGTGATCGAGCGCGCCAAGGCCCCCGGCATGATGGCCCTGGCCGACAAGAAGGTGGCTGATGAAGCTGCCCGCATCGAGGCCATCGCCCGTGGCGACACGGCCTCCAAGTGGCTGCCCGCCGCGCTGCGTGCGGCGGGTGTGCTGGCGGAAGGGGAATCGCTGTGAGCACCAACCCCACCATCATCGTCACGGGAGCCGACCTGGCGCAGCAGGCGCTCGGCCTGCTCACCGGCTACGACATCGTCTACGCCGGCAAGACGCCGACCGAAGACGACCTGGTCGCCCTGGCCAGGCAACACGACCCGGTGGCCATCATCGTGCGCTACGGCAAGGTGGGCCCGGCCGTGATGGACGCGGCGCCTTCGCTCAAGGTGATCTCCAAGCACGGCAGCGGCACCGACACCATCGACAAGGTGGCGGCCCAGGCGCGCGGCATCCAGGTGGTGGCCGCCGTGGGCGCCAATGCCGCGGCCGTGGCCGAGCAGGCGCTGGCGCTGCTGCTGGCCTGCGCCAAGTCGGTGGTGCAGCTGGATGCGCGCATGCATGCCGGCCACTGGGACAAGGCCACGCACAAGAGCCTGGAGCTCGGCGGCCGCACGGTGGGCCTGGTGGGCCTGGGCGCCATCGGCATGCGCTTTGCCAAGATGGCCGACGCGTTGGGCATGCGCGTGATCGGCTTCGACCCATTCGCCAAGAACCTGCCCGACTACGTGCAGAGCGTGAGCCTGGAGACCATCTGGCGCGAGGCGGATGCCGTGTCCCTGCACTGCCCGCTGACCGACGAGAACCGCGGCATGCTGAATGCCGCCACGCTCGCGCAGTGCAAGCGCGGCGTGATCGTGGTGAACACCGCCCGCGGCGGCCTCATCGACGAAGCCGCGCTGCTCGCAGCCGTGCGCTCGGGCCAGGTGATGGCGGCGGGCCTGGACAGCTTTGCGGTGGAGCCCATGGTGGCCGGCCACCCGTTCCAGGGCGAGAAGAATTTCATCCTCAGCCCGCACATCGGCGGCGTGACCAGCGACGCCTACGTGAACATGGGCGTGGGCGCGGCCCAGAACCTGCTGGCAGTGCTGGCCCGCGAGACGCCAGCGATGCGTGCCGCGTAGGCATGGCAGGGAAAGCCCGGCGAACAAGATTTTTATAAAAAAATGGCCTCTACCGCTTGTCCATCAAGCGGTTATAGCTATGTTATTGATAGCATTTGGGCTGAATGCCCGCATGAACGATGGATCGGAGACAAGACATGTTGCGTTTTCTCAAACCCCTGATCACCGCCTGCGCCCTGGCCACGGGCCTGGCCCATGCCGCGTTCCCCGAGCGCCCGATCACCATCGTCGTGCCATATGCGCCCGGCGGTGCGGCCGACGCCGTGGCCCGCGTGTTGGCCACGCGCCTGGGTGCCAGGCTGGGCACCAGCGTGATCGTGGACAACAAGGCCGGCGCCAGCGGCACCATCGGCGCCAGCTACGTGGCAAAGGCCAATGCGGATGGCTACACGGTGCTGTACGACGCCACGCCGTACTCCATCAACCCGCACCTGTTCCCCAAGATGCCATATGCCGCCAACGCGCTGCAGCCGCTGTCGCTGGTGCTGCTGGCGCCCAACGTGCTCATCGTGAAGGCGGACTCGCCGCTCAAGAACATCAATGACCTGGTCGCCCGGGCCAAGGCGGCGCCGGGCAAGCTCAACTTCGCCTCGGGCGGCAGCGGGACGGTGCAGCGCCTGGCGGCCGAGCTGATGCGCCAGCAGCTGAACCTGGACATGGTGCACGTGCCCTACAAGAGCGGCGGCCCCGCCATCACCGACGTGATGGCCGGCCAGGTGGACTTCATGTTCGGTACCGTGGCGGCCACCTACCCGCACGTGTCGGGCGGCAAGCTGCGCGCCCTGGCCGTGTCGGCGCCCGAGCGCTCCAGGCGCCTGCCCGACGTGCCCACGGTGGCCGAGACGGTGATTCCCGGCTACGAAGCGTATGAATGGAACGGCATGTTCCTGCCCGCAGGCACGCCCGAGCCTATCGCCGCCAAGCTGCGCGAGGCCGTGCAGGAGGTGATGAAGGAAGACGAGCTCAAGCAGCGCCTGGCCGACATGGGCGCGCAGCCCGTGGGCTCCACGCCCGCCGAGTTCGCGGCCTTCCTCAAGAAGGAAGACAGCAAGTGGGGCGATGTGGTGCGCAAGGGCAACATCAAGCTGGACTGATCGCCCATGGTCCTGCCGTTGCGCGATGCCATGCCGCATGGATGCGGTGGGGGCCGCCTCGTCGACAACCCGGCGCGGCGGTATGGTTTCGGCGCTCCTGCCTGAACAACGAGAAAGACACCGCCATGTTTCTGCTGCAACCACCCCAGGTCCGTGACCTGGATGTGTTCACCGCCATGCCCGACCACTTTCGCCGCCGCGAGCGCAGCGAGTGGGCCGATGCCAACCGGGGCGGCACCGTCACCGATTCGTTCCTGGAGGGCCCGGTGTTCGACGACGCAGGCCACCTGTACGTGACCGACATCCCGTGGGGCCGCATCTTTCGCATCAGCCCAGAGGGCGCGTGGACGCTGGTGGCCGAGTACGACGGCGAGCCCAACGGCATGAAGTTCATGGACGCTGGCACGCTGCTGATCACCGACTACAAGAACGGCCTCATGCGCCTGGACGTGGCCACCGGCAAAGTCACGCCGTACCTGGAGCGCCGCAACAGCGAGCGCTTCAAGGGTGTGAACGATTTGATCTTCGACGCCGACGGCAACCTGTACTTCACCGACCAGGGGCAGAGCGGCCTGCACGACCCGAGCGGCCGCCTGTACCGCCTGCGCCCGAATGGCCAGCTCGACCTGCTGCTGGCCAATGTGCCCAGCCCCAACGGCGTGGCCCTGTCGCCCGACGGGCGCGTGCTGTACCTGGCCGCCACGCGCGGCAACTGCGTGTGGCGCGCGCCGCTGTTGCCCGACGGCAGCGTGGCCAAGGTGGGGCAGTTCTTCACGTCCTACGGGCCCAGCGGCCCCGATGGGCTGGCCGTGGATGCGCAGGGCCGGCTGCTGGTGGCCAACCCGGGCCTGGGCTATGTCTGGGTGCTCAACCACCGGGCAGAACCCGAGTTGGTGCTGCGCGGGCCGGCCGGGGCGTCGACCACGAACCTGGCGTTTGGCAGGGAGGGCGGGGAGGGCGGCCGGACGGTGTTCGTGACCGATTCGACCCACGGCCGCATCCTGCGCGCCCGGCTGGATGCGCCGGGGCTGCCGCTGCACCGCCCGGCGGTGGGCTGAGCAGCGGCTGGGGGTGGTTTACTGCGCCGCAGCGACCTTGGCCGCACCCCGATAACGCGACAGCCAGTGCGCGTACGGTGCGGGCAGCGTGGTCCATTCGGGCTTGGGCTCGCCCAGCACCTGGGCCAGGTGGTAGGTGTAGTGCGGGTTGGACAGGTGGGCGCGGCCGATCATCACCAGGTCCATCTGGCCGTCGGCCACTGCGCGTTCGGCAATGTGCGGGTCGTCGATGCCCCATGACGAGGCCACGGGCAGGCCGGCCTCGCTGCGCACGCGCTGGGCCACCGGGGCCAGGAAGGCGGGCGTGGCCCAGGGGATCTGCGTCTCTGCGATCACGAAATTGGCGCTGACGTTGACCATGTCCAGGCCGCGCTCGCGCATCTGGCGCACCAGCTCGATGGACTCGGCCACGGTTTCCTCGTCGCGGCCGTCGTATTCGATCACGCCGAAACGTGCCGTGAGCGGCAGGTGCGCGGGCCAGACCTTGCGCACGGCCTCCACGGTTTCCAGCAGAAAGCGTGCGCGGTTGTCGAAGCTGCCGCCGTACTGGTCGGTGCGCTGGTTGCTGTGGACCGAGAAGAAGCTCTGCGCGAGGTAGCCGTGGGCAAAGTGCAGCTCCAGCCATTCAAAGCCTGCGGCTACCGCACGGCGGGCGGCGGCGACGAAATCGGCCTGCACGCGCGCAATGTCCGCGAGCGTCATGGCCTTGGGCACGCGGGGCAGGTCGCCGCCATAGGCAATGGCGGACGGGGCGATGGGCTGCCAGGCACGCGGGTCGCTTTCGGGAATGTGGTCGTCGCCTTCCCACGGGCGCTGGGCGCTGGCCTTGCGCCCGGCGTGGCCGATCTGAATGCCGGGCACGGAGCCAGCAGCCTTGATGTTGGCGGCGATGCGGGCCAGGCCTTCGACCTGCTGGTCGTTCCACAGGCCGGTGCAGGCCGGGGTGATGCGGCCTTCGGGCGACACGCCGGTGGCCTCGACGATCACGAGGCCTGCGCCGCCACGGGCAAGGCCGGCGTAGTGCGCCTGGTGCCATTCATTGGTCAGGCCGTCGGTGGCGCTGTACTGGCACATCGGCGGGACCGCGATGCGGTTGCGCAGGGTGACGCTTTGGAGCTGGAACGGGGTGAACAGGGCAGACATGCAGCTTTCTTTCTTGTGGGAGGCTAAAAGGGGGGTGAAGCGGGAGGGCCAAAACTAGTCATGGCCACACACGGTGAGGATGGTGGGTACGATGCAGCCATAAACCAAATCGATATTTCTTATTCTTGAAATCATGGCGATCGATATCAGGGCCATGGACCTGAACCTGCTCAAGGCGCTGGATGCCTTGCTCGACGAGCGCAGCGTGACCCGCGCCGCCCGGCGCCTGTCCCTGACACAGCCGGCAGTGAGCGGCATGCTGACCCGTCTGCGCGAAAGCTTCGACGACCCGCTTTTCGTGCGCACCCAGCGCGGCATCACGCCCACCTTGCGGGCGCAGGAGCTGGCCGCGCCCGTCAAGGAATTGCTGGGCGGGATCGAGTCCTTGCTGCAGCCCCGGGCGTTCGACCCGGCAACGGCGCAGATGACTGTCCACCTCGCTTCCACCGACTATGCGCTGCAGGCGGTGGTCGTACCGTTTCTGGCCCGGCTGCGGCGGCATGCGCCCGGTGTGCGTGTGGCCGTGGTGCCTGCCCAGCACCTGCCGGTGTACGAGCGGCTGGAGCGCGGCGATATCGACCTGGCCCTGATCAGCCCGGAGAACACCGCTCCCGACCTGTATGCCCGCCACCTGTTCGACGAGCGCTATGTGTGCGTGATGCGCGCGGGACACCCGGACGCCAGGGGCGGCGCGCTGTCGCTGGACCGCTTCTGCGCGCTGGACCATGCGCTCATCTCGTACACCGGCGGCAGCTTCTGCGGCGTGACGGACGAGGTGCTGGCACGCCTGGGCCGGTCGCGGCGGGTGGTGCTGTCCATCACCAGCTTTCTGGTGCTGCCGGAGATCCTGCGCAACAGCGACATGATTGCGGTGGTGCCGCAGCGGGTCGTGGCCGATGCCCGTGGGCTGGTGGTGCTGGAGCCACCGGTGGCGATTCCGGGCTTTGTGAAAACCGCCGCCTGGCACGAGCGCACCCACCGCTCGCCAGGGCACCGCTGGGTGCGCTCCGTGCTGTTCGACACCTGCGGATGCGAGGAGGCCGGGAGCCCGCTGCGCTTGCCGTGATTGATTAGATAAAAGCTATTGAATCGATCGAAACGATTGTCTTTTAAAGAGGGTCTGCATTCCTTAGCATCGTCGCTCATCAGCCACAACAAGGAGTGCCCCATGACGCAAGAAAGCAAGTGCCCGTTCGACCACACCCAAACCGCCGCGCCCAAGGGCCGGGGTAATGCGGACTGGTGGCCCAACCAGCTCAACCTGCGCCCCCTGAACCAGAGCTCGCCCCTGGTGGACCCCATGGGTGATGGCTTCAACTACGCCGAAGAGTTCAAGAGCCTGGACCTGGCCGCGGTGAAGGCCGACCTGCACGCGCTGATGACCGACTCGCAGGACTGGTGGCCGGCCGACTTCGGCCACTACGGTCCGCTCTTCGTGCGCATGGCCTGGCACAGCGCCGGCACCTACCGCCTGGCCGATGGCCGCGGCGGCGCCGGGGCAGGGCAGCAGCGTTTTGCGCCCCTGAACAGCTGGCCCGACAACGCCAACCTGGACAAGGCCCGCCGCCTGCTCTGGCCCATCAAGCAGAAATACGGCCGCAAGATCTCGTGGGCGGACCTGATGATCCTCACGGGCAACGTGGCTCTGGAGTCGATGGGCTTCAAGACCTTCGGCTTTGCCGGTGGCCGCCCCGACGTGTGGGAACCCGATGAAAACGTGTACTGGGGCGCAGAGACCACCTGGCTGGGCGGCGACAAGCGCTACAGCGGCGAGCGCGACCTGGCCAAGCCCCTGGCCGCCGTGCAGATGGGCCTGATCTACGTGAACCCCGAAGGCCCGAACGGCAACCCCGACCCCCTGGCCGCAGCGCGCGACATCCGCGACACCTTTGCCCGCATGGCCATGGACGACGAAGAAACCGTGGCGCTGATCGCCGGCGGCCACACCTTCGGCAAGACCCACGGCGCGGGCGACGCGGCCCTGGTGGGCCTGGAGCCCGAAGGCGGCGGCATCGAGGACCAGGGCTTCGGCTGGATCAGCAAGCACGGCAGCGGCTTTGGTGGCGACGCCATCACCAGCGGCCTGGAAGTCACCTGGACGACGACACCCACGAAGTGGAGCAACAACTTCTTCGAGAACCTGTTCGGCTTTGAGTGGGAGCTGACCAAGAGCCCCGCAGGCGCCCACCAGTGGACGGCCAAGAATGCCGAGGCGTCCATCCCGCATGCGCACGACCCGTCCAAGAAGCTGCTGCCGACCATGCTGACCACCGATTTGTCGCTGCGCTTCGATCCGGCCTACGAGAAGATCTCGCGCCGCTTCCTCGACAACCCCGACCAGTTCGCCGACGCGTTTGCCCGTGCCTGGTTCAAGCTGACCCACCGCGACATGGGCCCGCGCTCGCGCTACCTGGGCGCAGACGTGCCGGCCGAGGTGCTGGTGTGGCAAGACCCGGTGCCGGATGTGGACCATGCGCTGGTCGACGCACAGGACGTGGCGGCGCTCAAGGCCCAGGTGCTGGCATCGGGCCTGTCGATCGCCGAGCTGGTGTCCACCGCCTGGGCGTCGGCCTCCACCTTCCGGGGTGGCGACAAGCGCGGCGGTGCCAACGGTGCCCGCATCCGCCTGGCGCCGCAAAAGGACTGGGAGGTGAACCAGCCCGCGCAACTGGCCAAAGTGCTGGGCCAGCTCGAAGCGATCCAGCAGGCCTTCAATGCTGCGCAACAGACCAGCGGCAGCGGCAAGAAGATCTCGCTGGCCGACCTGATCGTGCTGGCCGGTGGCGCCGCGGTGGAAGCCGCAGCGAAGAAGACCGGGCAGGACGTGACGGTACCGTTCACGCCGGGCCGCACCGATGCCTCGCAAGCGCAGACCGATGTGCCATCCTTCGAGGTCATGGAACCTGTGGCCGATGGTTTCCGCAACTATGTGAAGCCCGGCCTGGAAGGCGCCGTGGCCGAGCTGCTCATCGACCGGGCCAACCAGCTCACGCTGACCGGGCCCGAGATGACGGTGCTGGTGGGCGGCCTGCGGGTGTTGGGGGCCAACGTGGCGGCCGCGTCGGCGCACGGCAACTTCACGCAGCGCCCGCAGACGCTGAGCAACGACTTCTTCGTGAACCTGCTGGACATGCGCACCAAGTGGCAGAAGTCTGCCTCGGCCCCCGGCGTGCTGGAAGGTGTGGACCGCGCCGGTGGCGCGCCGAAGTGGACGGGCACAGTGGCCGACTTGGTGTTCGGCTCCAACTCGCAACTGCGCGCCCTGGCCGAGGTGTATGGCAGCAGCGATGCGCAGGCGGTGTTCGTCAAGGACTTCGTCAAAGCCTGGACCAAGGTGATGAACCTTGATCGATTTGACGTGGCGTGATGATGCCCAGCGCCGCTGAGTGAGCGGTAGCCTGCTGTTCACTCAATACAAACCAACGCCGCGCAGCCCATGGCTTGCGCGGCGTTGGTGTTTGTGGGCATCGCTACCATTGATCGGTTGCCGAACCGACCATTCCGAAACCATGAAGGAGAAGACCGCATGACACAGACCCCCGCATCGAAGGACTACGAACAAGGCCTGGCCACCCGTCGCCAGGTCATGGGCGACGACTACGTGGACCGCGCGCTGGGCAATGCCACGGCGTTCACCCAGCCCATCCAGGAGTTCATCACGCGCAACGCCTGGGGCGACGTGTGGCAGCGGCCCGGGCTGGACCGCCGCACGCGCAGCATGATCACCGTGGCCATGCTGATCGCCATGGGCAAACAGCACGAACTCAAGGCCCACGTGCGCGGCGCGCTCAACAACGGTGTGACGGCCGAGGAACTGCAGGAGTTGCTGCTGCACGCGAGCATCTATTGCGGCTTGCCCAGCGCCGTGGACGCATTCCGCACGGCTGCCGAAGTGGTTGACGGACCCATGAAGGGGTAACGGACAGGAGGTTCAAAACCGAGTCCTGCGATCTGCGCGCAGCCTTTGCCACTGGCGCGATCCACGCCAGTGCACCCGTGGAACTGGCTTTGCCAGGCCACCGGGTGCGGCCCCCTTGGGGGAATACGCGAAGCGGCTCAGGGGGGGGCTTGTCAACTCCCAGCGAGGAGTTTCTGCACCAGGTCGGCCGCGGTGGAGGCGTTGTACTTGCGCATGAGCCGCGCCCGGTAGATCTCCACCGTGCGGTGGCTGATCTCCAGCGCCTTGCCGATCTCCTTGGACGTGAGCCCTTCGAGCAGCCGGGCGGCCACCTCGCGCTCGCGGCCGGTCAGTTCGGCCTTCACCGGGCGTTGGGCCGACAGGTCTTCGAAGCTCCAGATGCCCGAGGCATGCGGGTCGGCGCGGTTCAAGGCGCGGCCCGACACATGGCACCAGAAGACCTCGCCGTTGGCGCGCTTCATGATGCGGTTGTCGGCGTAGTGGCCCTTGGCGTTCAGGATGGGCTCCATGTGCGCGCCCAGGCGTTCGTACTCGTCGGCACTGGGGTACAGCACCTGGAACGACTGGCCGATCAGCACCTCGCGCGAGGCGCCGAACATCTCGCAGACATGCCGGTTGCAGTCCACCATGGTGCGGTTGCGCGACAGCACCAGGCCCACGGGCGCCATGTCGAAAGCCAGCCGGTAATCAACGTCCATGGTACAAGTCTTTACGAGAAACTACTTATGCAGATACGTAGTATCGTAGCGCATCCCAATTCATAAGGAGATCGTGGTGAACAAGATATTCCCCTCGGCCGCCGAAGCCCTGCAGGGCGTCGTGGCAGACGGTCAGCTCATGGCCGTTGGCGGCTTCGGTTTGTGCGGTATTCCAGAGGCCTTGATCGACGCGCTGCGCGATTCGGGCGCGAGGAACCTCACCGTGATCTCCAACAACGCTGGCGTGGACGGCTTCGGCCTGGGCAAGCTGCTCGAGACGCGCCAGATCAAGAAGATGATCTCGTCCTATGTGGGCGAGAACAAGGAGTTCGAGCGCCAGTACCTGGCCGGCGAGCTGGAACTGGAATTCACGCCCCAGGGCACGCTGGCCGAAAAGCTGCGCGCGGGCGGCGCGGGCATTCCGGCCTTTTTCACCAAAACGGGCGTGGGCACCATCGTGGCCGACGGCAAGGAACTGCGCGAGTTCGATGGCGAAACCTATGTGATGGAGCGCGCCCTGGTGCCCGAGGTCTCCCTGGTCAAGGCCGACGTGGCCGACAAGTCGGGCAACCTGCGCTTCAACCTCACCGCGCGCAACTTCAACCCCGCAGCCGCCACTGCCGGCAAGGTCTGCATCGTCGAGGTGGAAAAGATCGTGGAAGTGGGCGAACTGGCCCCCGACGACATCCACCTGCCCGGCATCTACGTGCACCGCATCGTGCTCAATGCCAACCCGGAAAAGCGCATCGAGAAGCGCACGATCACGGAAAAGAAAGAAGGAGCCTGAACCATGCCTTGGACCCAAGACCAGATGGCCGCCCGCGCGGCCCAAGAACTCGAAGACGGCTTCTATGTGAACCTGGGCATCGGCATTCCCACGCTGGTGGCCAACTTCACGGGCGACAAGGAAGTGTGGCTGCAGTCCGAAAACGGCATGCTGGGCATCGGCCCCTTCCCGACCGACGACAAGGTGGACCCGGACCTCATCAACGCCGGCAAGCAGACCGTGACGACGATCAAGGGCTCGTCCATTTTCGGCAGCGACCAGTCGTTCGCCATGATCCGCGGCGGCAAGATCAACCTGTCCATCCTGGGCGCGATGCAGGTCAGCGAAAAGGGCGATCTGGCCAACTGGATGATCCCCGGCAAGATGGTCAAGGGCATGGGCGGCGCGATGGACCTGGTGGCCGGCGTCAAGCGCGTGATCGTGCTCATGGAGCATGTGGCCAAGAAGAAGGATGGCACCGAAGACCTCAAGATCCTGCCCGCCTGCACGCTGCCATTGACCGGCGTGGGCGTGGTGGACCGCATCATCACCGACCTGGCCGTGCTGGATGTGACGCCCGAGGGGCTCAAGGTGGTCGAACTGGCACCGGGCGTGACCTTCGAGGCGCTGCAGGCCAAGACGGGTGTGACGTTGATTGCTTGATGGTCTGATCGCAGGGCCTCGCTCAAAGCAGCGCCGCCCTGGAAAACAGCCGGGCGCCGCAGGTGCGGCGCCAAAAAAAACGGGCTCCGAATGGAGCCCGTTTTTGATGGCCGTCAGCCGAATTACATCGCGCTGATTTCGCCCGAAGGGATCGTGCCGGTGCGCACGGCTTCAGCAGCCTGGGCACGCACAGCAGCGCGGTCGGCCGTGGACTTGTAGGTCACCACGCGCGAACCAGCAGGCTCGATGCTGCGGGTCTGGGCAACGGTGGAGGCTTCGGCAGCCACTTCAGCGCGGGTGCGGTTCGTTTCGAACTTGGTAGCGAATTGCGAAGCATCGGCTTCGTCAGCGTGGGCACCGAAGGCAGCGAAAGCGGACACAGCGGCGATGGAGAGGAAACGTGCAGTCTTGTTCATGATGAAAGTCCAGTGTATTTTTTAGAAGTCAGGTTTTTTATGGAGAGAGTCAGGACGCTGAATCCGTCGGATCCAGATCAGCCTTGCTCACCCGAAGGGATCTGGCCGGTGCGCACAGCGTCGGCAGCCTGGGCACGCACAGCAGCGCGGTCGGCCGTGGACTTGTAGGTCACGACGCGCGAACCAGCGGGCTCGATGCTGCGGGTCTGGGCGACGCTCGAAGCTTCTGCCGCCACTTCGGCGCGGGTGCGGTTGGTTTCGAACTTGGACACATATTGCGAAGCGTCGGCTTCGTCGGCTTGGGCGCCAAAGGAAGCGAAGGCAGCAACAGCGGCGATGGAGAGGAAACGTGCGGTGTTGTTCATGATGAAAGTCCTTGAATTAAATGAGCGTCTCAAAAAAACCGGAGGGAAGACAAACAGGTCGATGCTTCCTGCCGGGTTCGGTGAGTCGCCTTGCGGGTTCGGCTCATCGATGGGTTGAACTGTACGCGGATGAAGGCGGAAGAAAAACCACCGAGTCGCGAACTAACTGTTCCAGTATTGGAAACAATCCATCGGGAACTTTTGAGGGTTTACCCATGCCATAGGGCTGGCGATGGCTTCTGCAGGGGTTTTATGCTGGAAACCCCTTATGCGATTTCGGGACAGTGCCATCGTACAGAAGATCCCGCACCCGTGCCGCGCCGACCGGCGCAAGCCCTGTGCAAACCCCGGTCTTCCACTGCGCCATTCCCCCTTGATATAGCTCAAGCCCCGGCAGGGCTGGGGTATCCCTTGCGGGCTGTGCAGGTGGGCGAAGGTCTTATATTCGAAGGCCACCATTTGTGTCCTTTGCATGACCGACATTTCCGTACCGGCCGATATCGATACGGCAGACAGCCCCCATTACCTGCGCGCCCTGACCGAGATGGCCGACCGGCGTACCGTGGTGGCCGATGCCGCCATCTACACCGACAACGGCATCAAGCTGGTGGACAAGGGAGCGCGCATCGACAGCCGCCTGTACGACCGGCTCGTTCAGCACAAGCTGCGCGAGCCCATCGACCGGCATCTGTCCGTGGAGAACCCTGTGGATGTGGCGGCCTTGATGGCCGCGGGCCAGGCCTTGATCGAGCAGGAGCCCCTGCCCAACATGCTGGCCCAGGCCCTGGGTTCGGGCGCGCGGCTGCTCTCGCCGCTGCGCTCGGTGCCGCTGCCGCCCTCCATGGCCTGCAAGCTCACGGTCATGCGCGAGCAGCGCCCGGAGCTGTTCCAGCACGGCCTGCAGATGATGACCGTGGCGCTGTTCCTGGGCTTGAAGACCGGCCTGGGCGAGCGCGATTGCGCCACCCTGGCGGCTGCGGCCCTGCTGCACGACCTGGGGGTGCTGCACATGGACCCGGCCTGGAGCGATCCGGACCACAAGGTGGTGGGCGTGCAGCGCAAGCACCTGGTGGCGCACCCCATCACCGCCATGCTCATGGTCCGTGACACCGGCGCCTACCCCAAAGCCGCGGAGGTGGCCGTGCTGGAGCACCACGAGCGCATGGACGGCAGCGGCTATCCGCGGGGCCTGGCGGGTGCGGACATCACGCCGCTGGGGCGCATTCTGCTGCTGGCCGAGGTGGTGGCCGCCTTCTACGAAAAGTACGATGACATGCCCGCGCAGCGCCTGTCGCTGGTGCTCCGGCTCAACCACCGCAAGTTTCCGGCGGCGCTGGTGGCCTGCATCCTGCCCTTGCTGCAGGAAGAGGTGGCGCGCGAATCCTCGCTGATGCCCTTGGGCCACGAGGCTCCGCGCCAGATCGAGCTGCTGGCCGAGGCCTTTGCGTACTGGGACAGCCTCAAGGCAGCCCTGCCGGGCGGTGCCAAGGCCTTGCCAGGCAGCGCATTTGCATTTGCCGACGCCCGCCTGCTGGCGCTGCAGAAGGCCCTGCTCGAATCCGGCTCCCACCCCCAGCAGCAAAGCGAACTCATGGCCCAGCTCGACGGCGATGCCATCGGCCTGGCCGAGGTGGCCCTGGTGGGCCGCGAAGCGCTGTGGCAACTGGAAAGCATCCTGAACGCCTGCCACCGCCGCTGGCCCCAGCTGGCCGACCGTGCCACGCCACACGACACCGCCGTGGCCGACTGGTGCGACTGGGCCATCCGCAGGCTGTAGCAGGTGGGGGCGGCCTTGGCAACACTGGCGCAGACCCGTTTTTTGTCATGCACGGAGAGCGGCGTACAAGACTCTTTTGGCGCCGTTGCCGCGCCCTGGTCGTGCTACCCGTAATGCCTGCGACGTGGCGCCTGGCCAGAACCGCTTCGCTGAATTTCGTGATCCGCTTTTATGGAGGGGTTTGCAATGATCGACCACACAGGCATCACTGTGTCAGAGCTCGGCCGCAGCCGGCAGTTCTATGAATCCGTCCTGTCCACGCTGGGCTATGGCGTGCGGCTGGCGCTGGAGGATGCCGTGGGCTTTGGCGCCCGGGAGCTCCAGCCCGGAGATGATCCGGGAGGGGATTTCTGGATTTCTGCAG
The DNA here is from genome assembly GCF_044542805.1 of Acidovorax sp. NPDC077693. Lineage (NCBI taxonomy): Bacteria > Pseudomonadati > Pseudomonadota > Betaproteobacteria > Burkholderiales > Comamonadaceae > Acidovorax > Acidovorax sp. NPDC077693. Next base: position 28,151 of record NZ_JBITVD010000012.1, read on the forward strand.
GGCCGCCATTCACGCCGCGTTCGCACATCGCCTTTCGTGCGCACAGCGAGGCGCAGGTGGTTGCCTTCCACCAGGCGGCGCTGTTTGCGGGCGGCAGCGATAACGGCGCGCCCGGCCTGCGTCCCCAGTACCACGCACGCTACTTCGCGGCCTTCGTGCTGGACCCGGATGGCTACAACATCGAGGCAGTCTTTCATGGCGCAGCCCCTGCGGTGGCCGACAAAGCTTGAAGCGGGTGGGGCGGGTCCAGGCGCCTTGGGGTGCCAGGCGATCAGCAGCTTCAAGCCGTTCAGGGGGCAGGCCCTTGAATCCCTTGATGGAGGCAAGGCGCTCGGAATAATCTGCTGAAATTTTGGGAGGTACGGCAAAATACTGTGTATATTTACAGTATTGATGTTGTTGAAAGACGCTCCTTCCCATGTCTGCGCTGCGCATTCCCCGCCGGATGGCCGCATCCGACCTGCCGTCCGCCGTGCCCGGCGTCTGGCATGCGGATTCGCTGGGCGCGGGCTTGCAGTTGACGCAGCCGTCGGGCTATGCATTGCTCGACGCGCAACTGCCCGGGGGTGGATGGCCGGTGGGGGCGCTGAGCGAAGTGCTGCAGCCCTCGCCCGGCTGGCATGAATGGCAGCTTGTGCTGCCGGCACTGGCCCAGGCCGTGGCCTCACGCGACGGGGCTGTGGTGGGCGTGGCGCCACCGTACGAGCCCTTTGGCCCGGTGCTGCAGGCGCGCGGGCTGACGGCCCAGCGGCTGTGCCTGGTGCAGGCCGAGGGGGCTTGCGCGCTGTGGGCTGCGGAGCAGGCCTTGCGCTGCCGCGACGTGATGGCCGTGATGGCGTGGCTGCCCCAGGTGCAGCCAGCCGCGTTGCGCAGGCTGCAGCTGGCGGCCGCCCAGCATCAGCAGCTTTTGTGGGTCTTTCGGCCCGTGGCGGCGGCTCCGCAGGCGTCGCCAGCCTTGCTGCGGCTGCAAGTGCAGGCACCCACCCCGCAGGTTTTGCGCGAGCACGCTGCGCAGGGCGATGGCGTCCCGTTCCCTGCGATGCAGGTGCAGATTCTCAAACGCAGGGGGCCTCCGCTGATGCATGGCCTGTGCCTGCCCGGATGCCACCCCCGGCTGGCCCAGGAGCTTGCAGCGCAAGCCGCGCGCCAGCGTGCCGTCCACGAGGCCGCGCACGGCATGGCGGCGGTGGAACCCCAGGCTCCGGTGGTGGTGCCCGGTGCTGGCGTGGCTGCAACGCGCCCATTTGCCGGACCAGAGGGGAGGGGGCGTGCACTGGATCGCACTACCGTTGCCACGGTGGGAGGCTGATGCGCCCGCCACCCTGGCAGACGCCACGGCCGTGGGCTGGTGGGCGCTGCGCTTCACCCCCCGGGTCGCGCTGGTGGACGGCGATGCCTTGCTGCTGGAAGTCTCCACCACCGAGCGGCTGTGGGGTGGGCGGGACGCGCTGATGGCGCAGGTGGGCCAGGCGTGGTCGCTGGCGGCAGGTGGTGCTGCCGCTATAGGTGCGGGTGCGAAAGATTCTTCGGCTCCGCAGCCGCCTGGCCCTTCGCCCGTCTGGGGCTGCGGCCCCACCGCGCTGCTTGCGCAGGCGGTGCTGCGGATGGCCCTGGCGGGGCGTGCCTTGCCGGCCCGCATGCCGCAGGGCCTGCCGCTGCACACCTTGACGGCCCTGCGCCCTCACGTGGCCAGCCTGGAGCGCATGGGTTGCCGCACCTGGGGCTCCTTGCAGGCGCTGCCGCGCGCAGGGGTGGCGCGGCGCTTTGGTGCGGCCGTGCTGCAGGTGCTGGACCAGGCCCTGGGCCACGCGCCCCAGGCCCACAGCTGGCTGGAGCTGCCCGAGGCGTTCGTGCTGACCGCCGAGCTGCCCGCGCTGGCCGAGTCGGCCGATGCCTTGCTGTGGAGTGCCAGCCGCTGCCTCACGGTGCTGCAGGGCTGGCTGCAGGCGCGCCAGCAGGGCGCGCTGGGTCTGGAGCTGGCCTGGCGGCACGACCTGCGCCGGCTCGACGGGGTGGCGGTGCCTGCCACGCGCGCTCTGCAGGTGCGCACGGCGCAGGCCACGCAAGACACAGCCCACCTGCGGCGGCTGCTGTCCGAAAACCTGGCGCGCACCGCCATGGCGGCGCCGGCCAACCAGATCACGCTGCGCCTGCTCGACTCCGCACCGCTGCAGCAGCGCAGCGCCAGCCTGCTGCCGCCCGATGGCCGCAGCGGCGGCGGCAGCGATGCCGCGGGCGCGTCGGCCGAGGCCCTGCACCAGTTGCTCGAGCGGCTGTCCGCCCGCCTGGGGCCCGAGCGGGTGCTGGCCCCGGTGCTGCAGGCCGACCACCGCCCCGAGCGCATGCAGCAGTGGCGCCCTGCGGCCGAGGTACTGCGCGTGGCGACGGCGGCAGTCCGCGCTGCGGGCAGGGGCGCCGCGCTGCAGGCCCAGAACGAGTCGCTGGACGCCACGCCCGACGCGCTGCTGCAACCTACCTGGCTGCTGAATCCGCCCCGGCGTCTGGCGGTGCAGGGCAACCGGCCCTGCCACCACGGGCGGCTGCGGCTGCTCGATGGCCCTCACCGCTTCGAGGCGGGGTGGTGGTCCGCTGCCGACCAAGAGCAAAACCCTGCACATCCGGAGGCGGGCCTCGCCCTGCGCGACTACTTCGTGGCGCACAACGACGTGGCCGGGCTGGTGTGGGTGTTCCGCGAGCGCCTGGCACCGGTGCCCGATGACGCGCAGGCCGCAGCGCGCCCGCACCGCTGGTTCCTGCATGGCATCTTCGGTTGATGGGGCAGCAGGGGACATGGCCGTGGTGTGCTTGCCGCCATCCTGCAATAGTGCAGCCTGCATGGGGAGACGCGCATGAAACCGCCTGCGACCCCCAGCACCCGCGCTGCGGGCTTGCCGGACTACGCCGAGTTGCATTGCCTGTCCAACTTCAGCTTCCAGCGCGGTGCATCGCACCCGCAGGAACTGGTGGAGCATGCCGTCAAGCTGGGCTACCGGGCGCTGGCACTGACCGACGAATGCTCGGTGGCCGGCGTGGTGCGGGCGAAGGGGACGGCCGAGGAGTTGGGGCTGCACCTCATCGTCGGCAGCGAGTTCCTGTGGGGCGATGTGCGGCTGGTGGCCCTGGCGCGGGATGTGGAGGGCTGGGGCAATCTGTGCGAGTTCATCACGGCAGCGCGCAGGGCGGCACCCAAGGGCCAATACCACGTCGGCCCGTGCAGCCCTTTTGCGCTGCTGCAAGGCTGCGAGTTGCTGCTGGCGCCGATCCGTTCACGTTTTGATGCTTCTGATTTGATAGCTGTCAGCGCTTGCCTGGCAAGCGCAAGGGCACATTTTGATGCCAGTTTTGAAGGCCACGTCTGGCTGGCTGCCGAGCTGCACCTGGCCGCCAACGATGGGCTGTGGCTGGCCACGCTGCAGCAGGCGGGCGCGGCCCTGGGTCTGCCGCTGGTGGCTGCGGGCGACGTGCACATGCATGGCCGCTCGCGCAAGCCGCTGCAGGACGTGATCACCGCCGTGCGCCTGGGCCTCAGCGTGGGCGAATGCGGGTTCGCGCTGCAGCCCAACGCCGAACGGCACCTGCGCCGGCGCGTGCGGCTGGCGGGCCTGTATCCGCCGGACCTGCTGGCGGCCACGCTCACCGTGGCGGGGCGCTGCACGTTCAGCCTCAACGAGATCAAGTACCAGTACCCGCTGGAGACCGTGCCCGAAGGCATGACCCCGGGCCAGGCGCTGGCCTGGCTGGTGGAGTCGGGCGTGCAAGGTCATTACCCGGAGGGCGCACCCGACGCCGTGATGGCGCAGATCCGCAAGGAGCTGGACCTGATCACGTTCTGCCAGTACGAGATGTACTTCCTCACGGTGCACGACATCGTGCGCTATGCACGCAGCCGAGACATCCTGTGCCAGGGGCGCGGCTCGGCGGCGAATTCGGTGGTCTGCTACATGCTGGGCATCACCGCCGTGCCGCCGGAAAACTCCAACCTGCTGTTCGAGCGCTTCATCAGCAAGGAGCGCAAGGAGCCGCCGGACATCGATGTGGACTTCGAGCACGACCGGCGCGAAGAGGTCATCCAGTACATCTACGGCAAATACGGCCGCGACCGCGCCGCCATTGCGGCGGTGGTGACCACCTACCGCACCCGCAGCGCCCTGCGCGACGTGGGCAAGGCGCTGGGCGTGGCGCCAGTGCTGGTGGATGCGTTTGCCAAGGACCACCACTGGTTCGACGAGGAGATCGCGGCCGACCGACTGCAGGACCTGGCCCACGGTGTGGGGGCACCACTGCAGCGGCACACCGCGTTGCTCTGGCTGCAGCTGTCGGCGCAGCTCAAGGGATTCCCGCGCCACCTGAGCCAGCACGTGGGCGGCTTCGTGCTCACCCAGGGCAAGCTCACGCGGCTGGTGCCGGTGGAGCCTGCGAGCATGGAGGATCGCTCGGTCATCCAGTGGGACAAGGACGACCTCGACGACATGGGCCTGCTCAAGGTCGATGTGCTGGCCCTGGGCATGCTCAGCGCATTGCGCCGCTGCCTGAACCTGCGTGCCGCCCTGCGCGGCGAGCGCTGGGGACTCAAGGACATCCCACACGCCGACCCGGCCACCTACGACATGATCTGCGCGGCCGACACCGTGGGCGTCTTCCAGATCGAGAGCCGCGCGCAGATGAGCATGCTGCCGCGCCTGCAGCCGCGCGAGTTCTACGACCTGGTGGTGGAGGTCGCCATCGTGCGGCCGGGCCCCATCCAGGGGGGCATGGTGCACCCGTACCTGAAGGCGCGGGAACGCAGACGCCGTGGCGAGCCCCTGGAGTTGGAAAAACCCGAACTGGAAAGTGCCCTGGCGCGCACGCTGGGCGTGCCGATCTTTCAAGAGCAGGTGATGCAGATCGCCATGGTGGCCGCGGGCTTCAGCGCCGGCATGGCCGACGACCTGCGCCGATCCATGGCGGCATGGAAGCGCCGGGGTGGGGTGCACCGCTTCGAGCGCCCGCTCGTCGGCGGCATGGAGGCGCGTGGCTACCGCACGGAGTTCGCCCAGGCCATCTTCCAGCAGATGCTGGGCTTCGGCGAATACGGCTTTCCGGAGAGCCATGCCTACAGTTTTGCCCTGCTGGCCTACGCCAGCAGCTGGCTCAAGTGCCACGAGCCCGCGGCCTTTCTGGCGGCCCTGCTCAACTCGCTGCCCATGGGGTTCTACACCGCGTCGCAACTGGTGCAGGACGCGCGCCGCCACGGCGTGCGGGTGCTGCCCATCGATGTGACCCACAGCGAGGTCGACTGCACGCTGGAGGGTGACCTGGAGCACCTGCAGCCCCACAAGGGGCTGCCCGCGCCGCCCCTGCCACAACCCGCGGTGCGACTGGGCCTGCGCCTGGTGGCCAGCCTGCAGGGGGATGCTGCCGAGCGACTGGTGCAGACGCGCCTGGCGGGCCCCGCCTTTGCCAGCACCGAAGACCTGGCCCTGCGCGCGCAGCTGAGCCAGCAGGACCTGCAGGCCCTGGCTGCGGCCGATGCACTGGCCAGCCTGTCGGGCCACCGGCGCCAGCAGATGTGGGAGGCCGCCGCCCAGCATGCGGCACCGGCCCTGCTGCGCGACGTGCCGGTGCACGAGGCGCCGCTCGCGTTGCCCGCTGCGCCGGAAGGCGAAGAGATACTGTTCGACTACGCCGCCACCGGCCTTACGTTGCGTCGCCATCCGCTGGCCCTGCTGCGCCCGCGCCTGGTGCGCTGGCGGCTGCTGAGTGCGCTGCAACTGAACGCCATGCCCCACGGCCGCAAGGTGCGGGCCTGCGGTATCGTCACCGTGCGCCAGCGCCCGGGCACGGCCAAAGGCACCATGTTCGTCACCCTCGAAGACGAGACCGGCCCGGTCAACGTGATCGTGTGGCCTGCGTTGGTGGACGCCTGGCGCAATGCGCTGCTGCGCTCACAGCTGCTGGCGGTGGAGGGGATGTGGCAATGCAGCGTGCCGGAAGGTGGTGCGCCAGGCCAGGGCCATGGCCCGTCTTCATCATCGCCATCGCAGGGCCCGGCACCGATGGTGGTGCGCCACCTGGTGGCCCAGCGCTTCAAGGACATGACCCCGCTGCTCGGGCGCATGGCCCAGGCCCTGCAGGGCAGCCGGGATTTTCATTGAAGCGCGTTCGGGTGGCCCCGTGGACTTATCGCTCCAGCAGGTAGGTGTGCGGGTCGATGAAAAACGCCTTCTTGTAGCCCTGCGTGGAGCCATCGGCCTTCCACGGCGCGGGCAGCATCCGCACGATGGAATAGTGCAGGTGGGGCGGCTTGCCCTGCGCGTTGCCGCTGGCGCCCAGCGTACCGATGGCGCTGCCGGATGCCACCACAGACAAGGCCCCCGTCTGTATCGAATCCAGGTGCGCAAAGTAATGCAGTCGCCAGCGGGGCCCCAGCACCAGCACGACCTTGCCGCCTTTGGAGATCTCGCCCGTGTACAGAACAATGCCATCCGTGGTGCTCAGCACGGGCGTGCCCACCTTGCCGAAGATGTCGATCCCCTTGTGCACCCCCGACGTGCCCCAGGGCTCGAACCAGAATGATCGGGGGTTCCAGTCCCGGGCCGATGCTCCGGCGACGGGGATGCGGATGCGCTCGGGGAGCAGCAGTCCGACCACGATGATGGCCAGCAGCCCCAGGCACAGGTTTCTTGCAATTTTCATGAACGGGCAACGCGTAAGCGCCTGGGCGCGAGAGCGCGATTATTCCGCCTGGCAGGAGACTGGCCAGGAGCAGGGCAGGAGTTGAGTGGCTGTAGCGCAGGGCAGGGCCGTGCGTGCAACCCCTATCCCGGCCTGCACGTGGGCTCAGCGCGCGGGCGCCGCCTTGCTGGCCGCCTGTCGCGCAGGTTGCGATGCGGTACCCGCTGCGCCCTGGCGGCCAGGCTTCACGGGCTGCTTGCCCAGGTCCAGCAGCGGCTTGCAATGCGTGTCGTCGTCGGCCGCGGGCACCGTGACCGGGACCAGCGCCAGCGCGACGGGGGCCACGGCCGCTGCCACCACCGCAGCGCCTGCGCGCAGCAGCAGGGGGCCCGCTTCCACGCCGACGTCGGGGTTTCCGAACGTGCCCTTCACGTACAGCGGCGAGCGCAGCGAGAAGAACTTCCACTCCAGCGACTCGGGCTTGATGCGCAGGTTCATCTCCTCGGTGCCCAGGTCGATCGTGCCGGTGGCCTCGATGATGGCGTCGTCGGTGCTCATCTTCACCACGCGCGTGGTGGCCAGGCCCTCCACCACCGTGAAGTCGGCCACCGCGCAGCGCAGGTGCACTTCTTTGGTATCGCCAAAAAGTTTGCCCACGACGATACTGCCCACGTTCAGCGCGGCCAGGTCCAGCATCTGCTTGCTCAACGTGCCCTCGCGCACGTACAGCCGCATCTCGCCGGTGCCTTGGCCCAGCAGCCCGGCCACGCTGTTGCCGGTGCTCTCCAGCGCGATGGCACCGTCCATGCGGCCAAAGCTCTTTTTCATGAGCTGCACCTTGGGGAACAGGGCCGACAACTGCAGGCCCTGCACGGTGCCGCGTATCTGGGCCTTGAGCGGGGGCGTGCGGCCGTCGATGCTCACTTGCGACTCGATCTTGCCCTCGGCCACGCCGAAGGTCAGCGGCGCGAGCTTGAGCTGTGCGTTTTCCATCACGGCGTGCACGCTCAGGTTTTCGAGCGGCAGGCTTTCGGGCCGGATGATGTGGCGGCCCTTGAACACGATGTCCATGTCCATGGCGTTCCAGCGCTCGGCCGCGAACTTGGAATCCGGCAGCACCTTGCCTTTGCCCACCCGTTCACGGCCGCGGTTGGCGTTGTCGGCCTTGCTGGTGCCGATGGTCGGGCCCAGGTCCGCCAGCCGCAGTTGGTTGGAGGTCATCGTGCCGGTCAGGCGCGGGCGCGGCTTGCCCGATGTGTACTTGAGCGAACCGTGCAGATCGCTCTGGCCCACCTTGCCGTCGAAGCCGTCGTATTGCCACACCGCACGTTCGGGCTCCAGGCTGCCGGTGAGGCGTCCGTCGGTCTCGAAGGGCGGCGTGTTGGGCAGCACCAGGCCGGTCACTTCGTACAGGTCGGCCATGCTGTCTGCCTTGAGCCGCACCTGGAAGTCCAGCCCCGACAATGCGCCCGGATTGGCAAGGATGCCTTCGGCCGACAGCACCACGCTGCCAGCGCTCGCGTCGATCTGCAGCGGGTAGTTCACCACCTTGTTGCGCAGGCTGATCACCTGGCCTGCACGCCCCTGGCCCTTGATCTGCGCCTTCAGGTAGCGGCCTTCCAGCTCGAACCGCAGGCCATAGGGTACGGGCGCGTGGCTGCCCGACGGCACGTTGGCCGGGGCGGATGCGGCAGCCACCGATGGGGCGACAGTACCCGAGGCCGCGCTGGCCGGTGCCGACGCCTTGGCCGTGGCAGGGTTGGCTGGGGCTGCCCGGCCGCCGGGGGCAGAGCGCTGCCGCGGCAGCTCGGGCGCGGTGGTGTCCAGGCGGACCCGCACATCCAGGTCTTTGATCCCGTCCGCGTAGCCGATGACCCCCTGGTGCACGATCAGGCGGTCCACATCGAACGACCAGCCACTCGGTGGCCCATCCTTGCGCTGGAAGGTCCAGTTGTTGTTGCCGTCGGCCGAGCGCGCCAGTGCGATGTCCGGACCGGTGAGGTCCACGGTGTCGATCGCCACGTGCTTGCCCAGCAGCGGCCAGAGACTGAGCGTCGCGGTGGCGCTGCCGATGCGGGCCATCTGGGCCGGGGCTTCGGCGTCCTTGTTCGACGGGCCGGCCTTGCCGGGCGCTGGCTTGCCATCGGCGCGCCGAAAGGGCGCAACGAAGGCATCGGGGTTGTCCATCACGAGGTTGTCTGCCTTGACAGCGACACCGGGCAACCAGCGCTGCCATCCGTCCTCCAGCGGCTGAGGCCAGCGCCAGTCGACCGACAGATCCCCTTCGATCGCAAAATTCCGCCCCGTGGCTTCGCTCACCTTCGCATTCACCCAGGGTTTGGCGCGGTTCCAGTCCATCACTGCGACCACGATGGCCAGCACCACCAGCACGGCGAGCACCAAGCCCAGCAGCCACAGGCCCCAGACCGCCGCCCGTTGCAAAGGGCCGCGCGCCATGCGCCGGGCAGCTGTGTCCGAAGCTGGCGGGCGGGCGGGAGAAGGATGGATGGAGTCGGAGGGCATGCAGCGAAAGTAGTGGAGGAATTTTTTGCTTGAGGGGTGATGCGCCCTGGGCGGACTGGGGGCGGCTGCGCACGCCGGCCGCGCGGGACGGACGCCCGTGGGCTGCACCATGCCCCATGCTAGACCGCATCACCCCGTGCAGCGTCCCCGGCATGGCAACTGCCGCCCTTGTCCTACAGGGGCAGTTGCACCGCCTGCGCCCCTAGAATGCGCGCCATGCACAACCCCCGCCACCCTTACGCCCCGCCCCCGCGCGACGGTGTGGGTGCCAGCTGCGTGGTGCTGCCCAACCAGGGCGCGGGCAGCATGCTCGACTTTCTGGCGCAACGGCTGCAGGCTGTATCGCGCGAAGAATGGCTGCGTCGCCTGGACGCTGGCGATGTGGTGGATGAGCGCGGGCAGACCGTGGCGCCCGACAGGCCCTTCGAGGGCGGCCTGCGGGTGTACTACTACCGCAGCCTGGGCGACGAGCCCGCGCCACCGTTTTCCGAGACCGTGCTGTACCAGGATGAGCACTTGGTGGTCGCCGACAAGCCGCACTTCATGCCGGTCACTCCATCGGGCCGCTACCTGCACAGCACGCTGCTGGTGCGGCTGAAGCGCCGGCTGGGCCTGCAAGAGCTCTCCCCCCTGCACCGCATCGACCGCGACACGGCGGGTCTGGTGCTGCTGTCGGTGCAGCAGCGCACGCGGGGGGCCTACCAGGCGCTGTTCAGGGACCGGCAGATCACCAAGGATTACGACGCCATCGCGCCCTGGCGCGCCGGCATGACCTTCCCGTTCGAACACGCCAGCCGCCTGGAAGAGAGTCCGCAGTTCTTTCGCATGCAGGAAGTGCCGGGCGAGTCCAACAGCCTGACCCGCATCGACGTGCTGGAAGTGGCCGGCCCCTGGGCGCGCTACCGGCTGTCCCCCGTGACCGGCAAACGCCATCAGTTGCGCGTGCACATGGCGGCGCTGGGGCTGCCGCTGCGCAACGATCCGTTCTACCCCGTCGTCAACGACCCGCCCGAGGGCGATTATTCAAAACCTCTGCAGTTGCTGGCACGGTCTCTCGAGTTCCGGGACCCTGTCACGGGTGGTATGCGCAGGTTCGAGACCACCCAGTCACTGCCACTGGGCTGAGCACTGTCAGGCCCTGCCGAGACACCGAACGGCAGTGGTGTGTCTTACATGCCCTGAGGCCATGGGGTGTGGCCGGCAGTCGGCAGCCCCATTGCAGCGATCAATACAAGGGTTTTCCCTATGTCTGCAATGGCCATTGCAGGTACGTGGTTTTGTAATTAGCAGTAGATGCGGTACTTTTAGCGACCACGACGCACATCACTGCATAAATTACAGAAAAGCACAAGATGATTTCATCAAACATTCGCCATTCCGTGGCTTTCAAGCTGTCGCTCACAGCCTTGCTCAGCCTGCTCGTGGTGTTGCTGGTGACCATGGGCTTTGTCAGCGTGCTCTTGTGGAAGGATTTCGGGCGGCTGTCGCGCGATGACGGCGTGCAGTACGCGGCCCAGGTGCGCACGCTGGTGCAGTCGTTCGATGAAACGGCGCAAGAGCAGGCCAAGCGCGATTTCGGACTGTTCAAGTCCAGCCTCTCGGGCAAATTCGAAGTGAGCGAAACACCGGGCGCCGACGGCAAGCCCGAAGCGGTGCTGTCGTTGGAAGGCGCACCCTTGAACGGCGACTTCCAGGCGGTGGACAAGTTCACCAAGGACAGCATGGGCGGCGTGGCCACCATCTTCGCGCGCTCTGGCGAGGACTTCATTCGCGTCACGACCTCGCTCAAGAAGCAGGATGGAGACCGTGCCTACAAGACGCTGCTGGACCGCAAGCACCCCGCGTATGCGCTGATGAACGAAGGCAAGACCTACATCGGCCGCGCCAACCTGTTCGGCCGCGACTACATGACGGTGTACGAGCCCATCCGCGACGGCAACCGCACCATCGGGATCTTGTTCACCGGCTCGGACATGGGCCCCATCCTGGCCAAACTCAATGCCGTGATGGCCGGGCAAAAGCTCTACGCCACCGGCGCGGTCTACTCGGTCAGCCTGGCGGCGGGGCCATCGCGGGGCAATGTGTTCGGCCTGGCAGGTGCGCCGGTCAAGCTCGACGAGAAAGACGGCGATGCCAAGGCCTGGCTGGCGTCGCTCGAGGGCATCGAGCAGACCGGCTCGTTCGAATCCAGCTGGTCGCCGCGCCGCACCGGTGCGGGGGACACCGCGCAGCGCTTCGTGGCGGTGGAGCGCTACAAGCCCTGGAACCTGGGCATCGTGGCCGAAGCGCCGCTGTCCGAAATGATGCAGGAGGCGCGCACCGTGCTCACCTGGCTGTGGCTGGGTGTGCTGGTGGCGCTGGCGCTGCTCACGGTGGTGCTGGTGTTCGTCACGCGGCGCCTGGTGGGCGCTCCGGTGCAGCAACTGAGCACCGCGCTGGGCTACCTGGCCCAGGGAGACTTGTCGCATGCGGTGTCGGTGCGCTCGCGCGACGAGATCGGTACGCTGGCCGAGGCCATGGAGGGCTTTCGCCGGCGCCTGGTCGAGAGCCTGAGCACCGTGCGCACCAGCGCCGACAGTGTCTCCGCCGCCAGCACCGAAATCGCCCAGGGCAACCAGGACTTGTCGGGTCGCACCGAAAGCCAGGCCAGCTCGCTGGAGCAGACCGCCGCCAGCATGGAGCAGCTGGGCGCCACCATCCGGCACAACGCAGACAACGCGAGCCAGGCCAACCAGCTCGCGGTGGGCGCCAGCCAGGTGGCCACGCGCGGCGGCGAGGTCGTCTCGCAGGTGGTGTCCACCATGCAGGACATCCATGCCAGCAGCAACCGCATCAGCGACATCATCGGCGTGATCGATGGCATCGCCTTCCAGACCAACATCCTGGCGCTGAACGCTGCCGTGGAAGCCGCCCGTGCCGGCGACCAGGGTCGGGGCTTTGCGGTGGTGGCTGCCGAAGTGCGCAACCTGGCCCAGCGCACCGCGGCGGAGGCCAAGTCGATCAAGGAACTGATCGGCGCCAGCAGCGCCATGGTGCAGCAGGGCTCTGCGCTGGCCGACCAGGCGGGCACCACCATGCAGGAGGTGGTCGGCGCCATCCGCCGCGTGGCCGACATGGTGGCCGAGATCAGCTCTGCCAGCCGCGAGCAGACCGCGGGCGTGGGGCAGGTGGGCGAGGCGGTGACCCAGCTGGACCAGACCACGCAGCAGAACGCCGCCCTGGTCGAAGAAATGGCCGCTGCCGCCAGCAGCCTGCGCACGCAGGCGCAGCACATGGTGTCGGCGGTGGCGCAGTTCAATCTGGGCGGGGCAGGGCATGCGGGCGGCTCGCCATCGCTGTCGCTGCCGTCGTCCGCGCCGGCGCAGCGCTGAGCGGCGCCCGGCCCCACCCCGGGGTCAACCCCGCACGGCGGTGGCCTTCGCCGTTGCCGCGTACTGCCCGGGCGTTTGCCCCAGCACCTTGCGAAACGCCGTCCCCATGTGCGACTGGTGCGTGAAGCCGCAGTCCAGTGCGATGGATGCCAGCGGCTCGGTGCTGCGCCGCAGCAAGGCGCGGGCGGCCTGCACGCGCGTCTCGACGATGAAGGCATGGGGTGTCATACCCACGAGCCGCGTGAATTCACGCAGGAAACGCAGCGGAGATTTGCCCTCGGCCAGCGCCAGTTGCGCAATCGTCAAGGGCTGGGCGTAGTCGCTGGCGATGCGGTCCAGCACACGCGCGTAGAGCGGGCGCAGCGGCCGGTCGGCGTGCGTTGCGTGGCTGGCGGTCTCGCTCAGGCCTGCCCAACCCACAAAGCCCCAGGCCGCCTGTTCGATGGCCAGCGCGTCGGGTGCGGGCGCCAGCGCAAGGCGGCGCAGATGCCGGGCTGCCGCCAAGGCCTGCGCATGGCCCATCCAGTGAACGCGGCGCTGCGTGCCGCCCAAGTGCCTGGCAGGCTCCATGCCGCCGCCACTCCAGCGGACCACCAGGTATTCGCCGCCCGTCGCGGACTCGGAAAAAACATCCACGCCGGGCGGTGTGTAGGCCAGCGTGCCGGGCCAGGTGTCGAAGTCCTCCCGACGGTCGGAGCCGATCGCGTGCACGCCCCGTTGGCGCTCCAGCGCCATGCCCACGGAATGCGTGCGCACCGGGTCGCTGGCGCTGTACGGCCTGCGGCTGAGCAGCGCCACCTGCAGGTCCTGCAGGGCGCTGGCATCCACAAAGAGGGGGTGGTCTGGCATCTCGGAGACGGGGCGGCAGGGTGGCGCGGCTGAAATTCCATGATATACGCCCGCCACATGCCCGTGGACACTGCCGGCATGAACACCCCCGCACACCAGGGCAGCGAGAGCCCCCGCACCATCGGCCTCATCGGCGGCATGAGCTGGGAATCCAGCGCCGAATACTACAAACTCATCAACCAGGAAGTGCGCAGCCGCCTGGGGCCGCTGCGCTCGGCCAGCCTGCTGATGTTCAGCGTCGACTTCGGGCCCATCGAGCAGGCGCAACACGCAGGCCGCTGGGACGACCTGGCCGGCATGCTGGAGGACGCCGCCAGACGTTTGCACCGCGGCGGCGCGGACTGCGTGGTGCTGTGTACCAACACCATGCACAAGGTGGCAGACCGTATCGCGGCGGCAGTGCCCATTCCCTTCCTGCACATCGCCGACCCGGTGGGGCGCGAGGCCACACGCACCGGGGCGCAGGTGCTGGGCCTGCTGGGCACGCGCTTCACGATGGAGCAGCCCTTCATGCGCGATCGCCTGGCGCGTGACCACGGCCTGCAGGTGCTGGTGCCGGACGAGCCGGACCGCGCCGAAGTGCACCGCATCATCTACGAAGAGCTCTGCACGGGCGTGGTCCGCGATGCGTCCCGCAAGACCTACCAGCGCATCATCGAGTCGCTGGCGCAGCGCGGTGCGCAGGCCGTGGTGCTGGGCTGCACCGAGATCACGCTCCTTATCCAGCCTCAGGACAGCGTGCTGCCCGTGCTGGACACCACGCGCCTGCATTCGCAGGCGGCGGTGGACTTTGCGCTCGGGGGCCGCTGATCCATCCCCGCCATCCGCACAGGGGCCGGGTGCCCATCACATGAAGATGCGGCGAATGCCTGCACGAAGAGGCTGTGTCGTAGGCAATGATCCGAGGTTCATTCACCTTCCACAGCCCCGTGCTGCAGCGCCCCATGCCCAAATCCTCGCCCATCGCAACGGACCCTTCTGCTCGCGGCATGGTGCGCGTGCGCGGAGCCCGCGAGCACAACCTCAAGGATGTGGATGTGGACATCCCGCGCGATGCGCTCGTGGTGTTCACGGGCGTGTCGGGCTCGGGCAAGTCGTCGCTGGCCTTTGGCACCCTGTTCGCCGAGGCCCAGCGGCGCTACCTGGAGTCCGTCGCGCCCTACGCACGCCGCCTGATCGTGCAGGCCGGCGTGCCGCAGGTCGACAGCATCGAGGGCCTGCCCCCCGCCGTGGCGCTGCAGCAGCAGCGCGGCACGCCCAGCACGCGGTCCTCCATGGGCAGCGTCACCGGCATATCGACCCCGCTGCGCATGCTGTACTCGCGCGCCGGCCGCTACCCCGCAGGCCAACCCATGCTGTATGCGGAAGACTTTTCGCCCAACACGCCGCAGGGCGCCTGCCCGCATTGCCATGGCCAGGGGCGCGTGTACGAGGTGACCGAGCAATCGATGGTGCCCGACGATTCGCTGACCATCCGCGAACGTGCCGTGGCCGCCTGGCCCACCGCGTGGCAGGGGCAGAACCTGCGCGACATCCTGACCACCCTGGGCCACGACGTGGACACGCCGTGGCGCGACCTGCCCAAGAAGCTGCGCCACTGGATCCTCTTCACCGACGAGCAGCCCACCGTGCCGGTGTACGCAGGCTTCAGCGTGGCCGAAGTCAAGGATGCGATCCGCCGCAAGCTCAGTCCCAGCTACATGGGCACCTTCACCGGGGCGCGCCGCTACGTGATGCACACCTTCGCCCACAGCCAGAGCGCGCTGATGAAAAAGCGGGTGGCGCAGTACATGGTGGGCACGCTGTGCCCGGTGTGCCATGGCAAGCGGCTCAAGACCGAGGCGCTGTCGGTCACTTTCGCCGGTCACGACATCGCCGCGCTGGCACAGCTGCCGCTCAAGGCGCTGGCCGACCTGCTCCGGCCCGCCGCAGAAGGCAGGCTGGGCGAGGGAGAGCCAGAGCTGAGCGGCCGCGCCACCCGCGCACGCAAAAAGCGGGCTGCCTCTGGCGATGCGCACGCGGCGGCACCCGACGTGCACCGCACGCACTGGCTGTCTGAAGAGAAAGTGATGGCTGCGCAGCGCCTGGCTGCAGAGGTGCACCGGCGGGTGCTGGCGCTGATCGACCTCGGCCTGGGCTACCTGTCGCTGGACCGGTCCACCCCCACGCTGTCGCCGGGCGAGCTGCAGCGGCTGCGGCTGGCGTCGCAGCTGTCGTCCCACCTGTTCGGCGTGGTCTACGTGCTGGACGAGCCCTCGGCCGGCCTGCACCCTGCGGACGGCGAGGCACTGCTGTCGGCCTTGCAAAACCTCAAAGCCGCCGGCAACTCGCTGTTCGTGGTCGAGCACGACGTGGCCACCATGCAGCGCGCCGACTGGCTGGTGGACGTGGGCCCGGCCGCTGGCGAAGGCGGCGGCGAGGTGCTCTACAGCGGCCCGCCCGCCGGCTTGGCGAAGATCGAGCGGTCGCAAACCCGGCGCTACCTGTTTGGCGACGGCCATGCAGGTCTTGGCGGAGGCGCTGCCCCGGTACACGCACCGCGCCAGGCCCAGGGCTGGTTGCAGCTGGAAGGCATCACGCGCAACAACCTGCAAGACCTGGATGTGGCTTTCCCCCTGCAGTGCATGACGGCGGTGACGGGGGTATCGGGCTGCGGAAAATCCAGCCTCGTGAGCCAGGCCCTGCTGGAGCTGGTGTCTGCGCACCTGGGGCGCCCGGTGGTGGCAGACCCGGACGGCGATGCTGCCGACGCATCGGCTGGAGAAGGCGCAGGCTTTGGCTCCATCCCGCTGGCAACCGCCATGGCCGCCACAGCCGCAACAGGTCGCCTGGCCGCTGGCGGCGAGGGCATCAAACGCCTGGTGCAGGTGGACCAAAAGCCCATCGGACGCACGCCGCGCTCGAACCTGGCGACCTACACGGGCCTGTTCGACACCGTGCGCAAACTTTTTGCAGCCACACCGTCTGCGCGCAAGCGCCGCTACGACGCTGGGCGGTTTTCCTTCAATGTCGCCAAGGGGCGCTGCGAGACCTGCGAGGGCGAGGGCTTCGTGAGCGTGGAACTGCTCTTCATGCCCAGCGTGTACGCCCCATGCCCGGCGTGCCATGGCGCCCGGTACAACGCCGCCACGCTGGAGATCCTGTGGAACGGCCTGTCCATCGCCGATGTCCTGGGCCTCACGGTCGATGCGGCGTGCGACGTGTTTGCGCAAGAACCGCAGGTGCTGCGCCCCCTGGCCGTGCTGCGCGACATTGGCCTCGGCTACCTGCGCCTGGGCCAGCCCGCCACCGAACTCAGCGGAGGCGAGGCGCAACGCATCAAGCTGGCCACGGAGCTGCAGCGCCAGCAGCAGCGCGGCGGAACGCTGTACGTGCTCGACGAGCCCACCACCGGGCTGCACCCGGCCGACGTGGACCGCCTGCTCGCGCAGCTCGATGGCCTGGTCGAAGCGGGCAACACGGTCGTCCTGGTGGAGCACGAGATGCGCGTGGTGGCCGCCTGCGACTGGGTGATCGACCTGGGCCCCGGTGCGGGTGACGAGGGCGGGCACATCGTGGCGCAGGGGACTCCCCAGGCCGTGGCGTCGAACGCGGTCAGCCGGACGGCACCTTATCTGGCCAGGGCTTTGGGATGATTTGAATGTCGCATGGTCAGGGACGCTGATGCCACTTGATGGCTACCAACGGCATGCCTCGGTGGCCTTAGATGGGGTGTTTCTTTTTTTCGTCGAAATACTGTATAAGACGAATAAAAGGAACAAATTTCCGCCATGCTTGCTGACAGCCACTCCCAGCGCGTCCTTGATCTGGCCCAACAGAAGGGGCTGCTACGCGCCAGCGATCTGGTCGCTATCGAGGCACCGCGCATCGTCCTGACGCGCTTGACCGCTGCGGGCCTGCTCGACAAGGTGGGGCGAGGCCTTTACCGTCTGCCCAGCCACTCGGGGTCCGAGCACGAAGGCCTCGCGGCGGTCGCGACCAAAGTACCGCAAGGCGTTTTCTGCCTGCTGACCGCACTCCAATTCCATGAACTGACTACCCAACTTCCACGGCAGGTCTGGATCGCCATGCCGCGCGGCAGCCACGTTCCGCGCATCGAGTACCCCCCCATCAAAATGGTGCAGATGACGGGCGATGTCTACCTGGAGGGTATCGAAAATGTCGAGCGCGACGGTGTGAATCTGCGTGTGTACTGCGTGGCGAAGACCGTGGCCGACTGCTTCAAGCACCGCAACAAGATCGGACTGGATGTGGCGCTGGAGGCACTGAGGGAAGTACGTAGCAAGCGCCGAGCCACGGCGGACGACCTCTGGCGCTATGCAAAGCTGTGCCGCGTCGCCAACGTGATGCGTCCCTACCTGGAGGCCCTGGAATGAGTGATATCGCGGCGTCGGTTCGTGCCCGTTTGCTCAACATCGCCAAGACGCAGAACTCGGACTTCAATCAGGTGTTGGTGCGTTTCGCGCTGGAGCGCATTCTCTACCGCCTGACGCGATCGAAGCACGCGGATCGCTTTGTGTTGAAGGGCGCGCTGCTGTTCACGCTTTGGTACGACATGCCGCACCGGGCTACCCGTGATGCCGACTTGCTGGGCTTCGGTGCAAGCGATCTGGAGTCTGTCGCACGGGTTTTCCGCGAGATCGCTGCGGTCACTGTGGACGATGGCATCGTGTTCGATCCGGCCTCAGTCGCGGTCGAAGAAATCCGCAAGGACACAGGCTACGGCGGTGTTCGGGTGGTCATTGCGGGCGAACTGGCAAAGGCGCGTTGAAGAAGAACGATCTCGATCCGCAACCGCTCACTGCCATCGTGGCGAGGTTGCGAGAGACTTTGGTGCCAGCACTGAAGAGAGCAGCACCATGAATAGCACTGTGATTGCTCAAGGGGACTGAGCGCCCGCAGCTGGTTGTGTTTGGAGCGGGTGAAGGGAATCGAACCCTCGTATGAAGCTTGGGAAGCTGCCGTTCTACCATTGAACTACACCCGCGACGGCTGCGATTATAGGCAGCATCCGTGCAGGCCCCGGCCTCGGGTTGCGCCAAGCGCGCAAAACGCATATTCATAGCCGATCTTGTTGGTTGGGCCGATGGGCTGTGCGCCCTAAATTCCTTTCACCTGCTGCACACGGCGCAGGTTCTCTTCACAGACTTGGAAAGGACGCCCATGACCGCCCCACGCAACCCTTCGACACGTTCCACCTGGAGCGCCTGGCTTCGCACCTGTGTGGCGGGCAGCATGGTGGTATGGGGCGGGGCTGTGCTGGCTGCCACGCCCATCCCTGCCGGCCCGTTGGTCAGCACCGAATGGCTGGCGCAGAACCTGGACAACCAGCAGGTGCGCATTGTCGAGGTGAGCGTGAACCCGGGCCTGTACGAGCGGGGCCACGTGCCCGGCGCCGTCAACTTCTCGTGGCACCAGGACCTGAACGACCGCGTGCGCCGCGACATCGTGAGCAAGGAGGGCTTCGAGGCCCTGCTGTCCAAGGCGGGCGTCTCGCCCGACACCACCGTGGTGCTGTACGGCGACACCAACAACTGGTTTGCCGCCTGGGGCGCGTGGGTGTTCGACATCTACGGCGTGAAGAACGTCAAGCTGCTCGACGGGGGCCGCAAGAAGTGGGAGGCCGAGAACCAGCCGCTCAACAACCGCGTGCCCGAGTTCGCGGCCACCAGCTACAAGGTGGGCGCAGTCAACACGCAGTTGCGGGCCCGCTTGTCGGACGCGCTGGCCGCTGCCGAGGGCAAGACCAACGCGAAGCTGGTGGACATCCGCTCGGCCGACGAATACAGCGGCAAGATCTTTGCGCCGGCCGGCGTGCCGGAGCTGAGCATCCGCGCCGGCCACATCCCCGGCGCGGCCAACGTGCCCTGGGGCCAGGCGGTGAAGGAAGACGGCACCTTCAAGTCTGCCGACGAGCTCAAGAAGCTCTACGCCAACGCGGGCGTGGACGGCAGCCGGCCCATCATCACGTACTGCCGCATCGGCGAGCGCTCCAGCCACACCTGGTTCGCGCTGTCCAAGATCCTGGGCTACAACGTGAAGAACTACGACGGCTCCTGGACGGAATATGGCAATTCGGTCGGCGTGCCCATCAACAACCCGGCCGGCACCGTGTGGGCGGCCAAGTGAGGTGGACGGATTGAAGCGACGAGCGAGAGACAGCGAAAGTCACGGCTTTTGGTAGGGGGTCTCTTTTACAGCCCGCTTCGTGCGGGCTTTTTTTCTGCCTGGGACTTCGCGCTGTGCGGCATCTGTCCACGTCGTCTCAACGGCCCCACTGATCCATCCATCAATCTATGAGCTTTTCATTCCGATTTCCCTCTGCGACAGCATGGCTGGCCTTGACCCTGCTGGCCGCTCTGATCGCCGTCGCTCAGTGGCTGCAGGGCCAGGCGGGCGGGCGCACCCTGGTGTTTGCACTGGCCTGCGGTGCGGTGCTGGGCATCGTGCTGCAGCGATCGCGCTTTTGCTTTTACTGCCACGCACGCGACTGGTTCGAAGACCGCAACCCGCGAGGCATGCTCGCCATCGTGCTGGCGTTGGCTGTGGGCCTGTTGGGCTACACCGTGGTGCTGGGCAGCTGGCTGCCCGTGCCGCAGCCCGGCAAGCTGCCGCCGGACATGCACATCGGCCCGGTGAGCTGGGTGCTGCTGGCGGCGGGGCTGTCGTTCGGCGCGGGCATGGTGGTGTCGGGCTCGTGCATCAGTGCGCACTGGTACCGGCTGGCCGAGGGGTCCGTGGTGTCTCCGTTCGCGTTGGTGGGGTCGGTGCTTGGGTTCATCCTTGGCTTCAAGTCCTGGAACGGCCTGTACAGCGCCAGCGTGGCCGATGCGCCGGTGGTGTGGCTGCCGGCGCACCTGGGGTACGGCGGCGCCTTGCTGGTGCAGCTGGGCGTGCTCGCGCTGGTCGCCGCGTGGCTGTGGCGCGGCTTTGCGCGTGAGGCTGGCGGGGAACGTGCCGGCAGAGTCCCTCCGTTGCGCGAGGTGTGGCGCAGCCTTTGGACGGGGCGCTGGCACTACTGGGTGGGCGGGCTTGCCGTGGGCCTGATCGGTGCGTTCGCCATCGTGCGCATGCGGCCCCTGGGCGTGACGGCCACGCTGGGCGGTGCGGCACGGCAATGGGCGCAAGGGCAGGGGTGGATACCGGACCGGCTAGACGGGCTCGACGGCTTTGCGGGCTGCGCCACGCTGCCGCCGTCCACCTGGCTCACGCCCAATGCGCTGCTGCTGGCGGGGCTGGTGGCCGGGGCCTTCGTGGCGGCGCTGGCCAGCCGCCAGTTCGCGCCGCGCTGGCCCACCTGGCGCGATGCGGCGCGGGGCCTGTCGGGCGGGGTGCTGCTGGGGTGGGGTGCGATGACGGGCCTGGGCTGCACCATCGGCACCTTGCTGTCGGGCGGCATGGCGGGGGCGCTGTCGGGCTGGGTGTTTGGCGCTGCGGTGTTCTTTGCGGTGTGGGCGGGGCTGTGGGGCCGGCGCGTGGTCCGGCAGCGGGGCTTTGGCGCGCGTTGAGCCTGTTCGCCCAGGGCCTCTCAGGGCCTAAGTCCATGGCCTTCCTAGGGCCATTGCGGCCTGCGGTCCCGTGCGCGGTCACGGCGTTGGCTGACGCGCGAATACCGGTCACTGCGGCACGATGCCTGCTCGGCCCCGCGTGAGGGCCCACCGCGAGAGGGCATGAATGGCTTCGAAGGACACTGACGGCAAGGAACCCCGCACCGGCAAGGGGAGCGAAAAACAGGACGACAAGGACTCCAAGGCCCAGCGCGAGCTGGGCATCCTCGGCCCGCACGGCGACATGAGGCTGGCGTCCGTCATCATCAACGGCTATAGCCTGGAGCTGCGCGACCGCGAGAGCGACGGCTTCGTGGGCGACGTGGCCAGCGGTACCGCGTTTCGCCACATGCTCGATGCCTGGCGAAAGCTCGTCACCTCCATGTCAGGCAAGGACCCCTTCGGCAGCAAGGCCACGCGCGACTTCTCCAAGAAACAGCTGGACAAGCTGGCCGACAAGAACGACGACGCGGCGCACGCCCTGGAGCAGGCCGCCGAAGACTATGCACTGCAGCTGGCCGGCGTGGTGCAGCGCTTCATGAAGCAGCCCACCTGGCGCGATGTGGAGCGCGTCATCCTGGGCGGGGGCTTTCACCAGAGCGAGTTCGGCAGCCGCGCCATCGACCGGGTGCGCGACATCCTCAAGGCCGACAAGACCCCGGTGGAGCTGCACACGCTGCACCACCACGCCGACGAGGGCGGCCTGATCGGCTGGGTGCACCTGGCGCCACCGGCGCTGCTGCAAAGCTACGACGCGATCCTGGCGGTGGACATCGGTGGCACCAACGTGCGCTGCGGCATCGTGCAGACCCACCTGCACCGCGCGCCCGACATGTCGCTGGCCGAGGTGGTGCGCCGCGAAAAATGGACGCACAAGGACGACAGCCCGCGGCGCGATGAACTGGTCGAAGGCATCGCCGAGCGGCTGGAAGACCTGATCGCCCATGCCGAGAAAAAGAAGATCGCGCTCGCACCCTACATCGGCGTGGCCTGCCCCGGCCTGATCGTGGAAGACGGCTCCATCGCCGGGGGCACGCAGAACCTGCCCGGCAACTGGGAGAGCACCCGCTTTCACCTGCCGCGCGACCTGTGCGAACGCCTGCCCACCATCGGCCACGGCCGCACCCAGGTGTGCCTGCACAACGATGCGGTGGTGCAGGGCCTGTCGCAGCTGCCCTTCACGCAGGACGTGAGGCGCTGGGCGGTGCTGACCGTGGGCACGGGGCTGGGCAATGCAAGCTACACCAACCGGTCACCGGTCGGTGATGAGTGACAATTTGAATAAAAAATGCCGCTCGCGCCCGGTGCGCAAGCGGCAGTAGCTATCGAAATGATAGTGATCGGCGCAGGGCACACGGCCCTACGCTGACGCGGCCGGCGTTACTGCTGGATGTCCCCCAGGCACAGGTACTTGATCTCCACGTAGTCGTCCATGCCGTGGTGCGAGCCCTCACGGCCCAGGCCGGACTGCTTGACGCCGCCGAACGGCACATGCTCGGTGGCCAGCAGGCCCACGTTGACGCCCACCATGCCGTACTCCAGCGCTTCGCCCACGCGGAAGATGCGGCTCACGTCGCGGCTGTAGAAGTAGCTGGCCAGGCCGAACTCGGTGTTGTTGGCGGCGTCGATGGCCTCCTGCTCGGTCTTGAACTTGAAGACCGGCGCGAACGGGCCGAAGGTCTCTTCGCGTGCACACAGCATGTCGGGCGTGGCGTCGGCCACCACGGTGGGCTCGAAGAACTGGCCCGAACCCAGGCTTTGCAGGCGCTGGCCGCCGGCCACCACCTTGCCGCCCTTGGCCAGCGCATCCTGAACATGGCGCTGCACCTTCACGAGCGCGGCTTCCTCGATCAGCGGGCCCTGGTTCACGCCGGCCTCGAAGCCGTTGCCCACCTTGGCGGTTTTGACCTTGGCCGCGAACTTGGCCACGAACTCGTCGTACACGCCTTCCTGCACGTAAAAGCGGTTGGTGCACACGCAGGTCTGGCCGGCGTTGCGGTACTTGCTGGCGAAGGCGCCTTCGACCGCGCTGTCGATGTCGGCATCGTCGAACACCAGGAAAGGCGCGTTGCCACCCAGCTCCAGCGACATCTTCTTGACCGTGGGGGCCGACTGCGCCATCAGGATGCGGCCCACCTCGGTGCTGCCGGTGAAGCTGATGTGGCGCACCACGTCGCTCGCGCACAGCACCTTGCCGATGGCAATGGAGTTGTCGCTGTCGGCGGGCAGGATGTTGAACACGCCTGGCGGAATGCCCGCGCGGATGGCCAGCTCGGCCGCGGCCAGGGCGGTGAGCGGCGTGAGTTCGGCCGGCTTGATGACCACGGGGCAGCCTGCGGCCAGAGCGGGCGCGACCTTGCGGGTGATCATGGCCAGCGGAAAGTTCCAGGGCGTGATCGCGGCGCACACGCCGATGGGTTGCTTGAGCACCAGGAGGCGGCGGGTGTTGTCGAACTGCGGCAGCACCTCGCCGTTCACGCGCTTGGCCTCTTCGGCGAACCACTCCACAAAGCTCGCGCCGTAGGCGACCTCGCCCTTGGCCTCGGCGAGCGGCTTGCCTTGCTCGGCGGTCATGAGGCGGCCCAGGTCGTCCTGGTTCGCCATGAGCAGGTCGAACCACTTGCGCAGGATGATGCTGCGCTCCTTGGCGGTCTTGCGCTTCCAGGGGCCCCAGGCCGTGTTGGCGGCGGCAATCGCCGCCTCGGCGTCGGCGGCACCCAGGTTGGCCACGTCGGCAAGCTTGAGGCCCGTGGCCGGGTCGTTCACGTCGAAGCGGCTGCTGCCCGCCACCCACTGGCCGTCGATGAGGCCGTCGGTCTTGAGCAGGCTGGGGTCGTTGAGCTGGGCGAGGGGGGAGGTCTTCATGTCCATGGGAGTGTTCCGGGAAGAGTGAAGGGTGGTGTGAAGGATGTCGTGATCTACAGGGGGCGGTGCCGCCCGCCGCAGCCACCGATGGCATCGCCAAAGGCTAGCACGGGGCGGTGTCGCGGTTGTCACCAATGTGGCAATGGCAACGGTGCGTTGAAGCAGAGGATGCCAGTCACGCGCGCCGTCCCCGCAGCCACTCCAGCACCAGCAGCAGGCCAGTGGTGAACAGGATGAGCAGCGTGGCCACGGCCGCGATGGTGGGCGAGATGTTCTCGCGGATGCCGGTGAACATCTGGCGCGGCAGCGTGGCCTGCTCGGCGCCGGCCAGGAAGAGCGTGACCACCACCTCGTCGAACGATGTGGCAAAAGCGAACAGCGCTCCCGAGATCACGCCCGGCGCGATCACCGGCAGCGTGATGCGAAAGAAGGTGTTGAGCGGCGTCTCGCCCAGGCTGAGCGACGCGCGCACCAGGTTGTGGTTGAAGCCGGCCAGCGTGGCCAGCACGGTGGTCAGCACGAACGGTGCGCCGAGAGCGGCGTGCACGATGATCAGGCCCGCATAGCTGTCGGCCAGGCCCAGCGGCGCAAAGTACAGGTAGGTGGCCACGCCCACCACGATGATGGGCACCACCATGGGCGCGATCAGGATGCCCATGAGCAGGCCCTTGAAGCGGAAGTCCGCCCGCGACAGGCCCACCGCCGCCAGCGTGCCCAGCACCGTGGCCACCAGCGTGGCCGCCGGCGCCACGATGAAGCTGTTGCGCGTGGCCCGTGCCCATTCGGGTGACTCGAACAGGTGCCGGTACCACTTGAGCGACCAGCCGTGGATGGGGTAGGCGAGGAACGAACTCTCGGAGAACGACAGCGGCACCATCACGAGGATGGGCGCCAGCAGGAACACCAGCACGGCCACGCACAGCACGCGCACGGCCCACCAGCCGAGCTTGTCGGCGAGCGTGGCGTAGAGAGGAAATGGAGGAAGGCGAAGCATGATCGGCGGCATTCTGCGTCAGAAGGTGGAGGTCATCCCAGGCTCAATTCGGCCTTGCCGAACCGTCGGTAGACGCCGTAGAGCACGAGTGTTGCAGCCAGCAGCAGGGCGCCCAGCGCGCAGGCCATGCCCCAGTTCACCTCCACGTTGGTGTAGCGGGCGATGTAGTAGCTGAGCATCTGGTCGTCCGCACCGCCCAGCAGCGCGGGCGTGACGTAGTAGCCGATGGCCAGGATGAACACCAGCAGCACCCCGGCGCCGATGCCCGGGTAGGTCTGCGGCACATACACCCGAAAGAACGCGGCCAGCGGCGCGCTGCCCAGCGACACGGCCGCGCGCAGGTAGGTGGGCGGCACGCTCTTCATCACGCTGTACAGCGGCAGGATGATGAAAGGCAGCAGGATGTGCACCATGGCGATCACCACCCCCGTGCGGTTGAACAGCAGCGCCAGTGGCTGCTCGATGATGCCCAGGCCCATCAGTCCGCGGTTGACCAGCCCTTCGGACTGCAGCAGCACGATCCACGCCGCCACCCGCACAAGGATGGACGTCCAGAACGGCACCAGCACCAGGATCATCAGCACGTTGGCCTGGCGCGCAGGCAACTGGGCGAGCCACCAGGCCAGCGGGTAGCCCAGCAGCAGGCACACCAGCGTGACCACCAGGCTGATGTGGAAGGTGCGCAGCAGGATGCCGCCGAACGCGCGCTGCTCCTCTGGCATGCGTTCGATGTGGCCCAGCGCGTCGCGCTGCAGGTCGACGGAGGCGAGCAGGTAGTCCGGCGTCCAGCGTGCGCCGTTCTTGGCGATGGCGCGCCACAGCAACGGCTCGCCCCAGCGTGCGTCCTTGGCGATGAGCTGTTCGCGCACGGCATCGGGCGTGCCCTGCATCGGCAGCGCACGGAAGGCGCCCATCACCAGCGACCGCGCACCCGGCATGTCCGAATTGAGCCGGCGCGCCAGCGCGCCTGCGTCCGAGCTGTCGGGCAACCGCGCCAGGTCGCTCATCAGCGCGGCATAGGCGGCGGGCCCGGGGGCCGCTTGCCGGTCCCAGCCATGCAGCGCCTGCACGGTGGTGGGCAGGGCATTGGCCACCTCGGGGTTTTCCACCCCGCGCTGCAGCAGCGCCGCAATGGGCACCAGCAGCGTGAGCAGCAAAAACACCAGCAGCGGCAGCGTGAGGGCGAAGGCCCGCCACTTGCGCCGCGCCTCGGCGCGCGACAGGGCCTGGCGCAGGGTGCCCGCGGGCGGCGCGCTGGGGGTAGTGGCGAGTGGGACGGCGGCAGCAGTAGCGTGCATGGCAGGGCTTTGTTTGCGCTGGGGCGTTCGTTGCGTGGCGATCGATTTACTGCGTGGCCCAGGCGGCGAAGCGCTTTTCCAGTGCCTCGCCCTGGTCCGACCAGAAGGCCACGCCGAACTGCAGGGCCTCCTTGGCGTTGGCGGCCGACGTGGGCAGGTCGTCCAGCACCTTCTTGTCCAGCTTGGCCAGGGCCGTGGTGTTGGCCGGGCCGTAGGCGATGTTCTGCGCGTAGGCGGCCTGGTTGGCGGTCTGCAGGGTGAAGGCGATGAACTTCACCGCCGCATCCTTGTTGGGCGTGCCCTTGGGGATGGCCCAGTAGTCCAGGTCGTAGATGCCGCCGGGCCAGTAGATCTTGAGGTTGCGGCCTTCGCGGTTGGCTGCGTCGATGCGGCCGTTGAACACGGTGGTCAGCACCACGTCGCCGGCCACCAGGAACTGCGGCGCCTGGGCGCCGGCTTCCCACCACTGGATGTGGGGCTTGAGCTCGGTCAGCTTCCTGAAGGCGCGGTCTGCGCCGTCCTTGGTGGCCAGCACCTTGTAGACGTCGGCGGGCTTGACGCCGTCGGCCAGCAGTGCGAATTCGAGGTTGTAGCGCGCGCCCTTGCGCATGCCGCGCTTGCCGGGGATCTTCTTGGTGTCCCAGAAGTCGGCCCAGCTCGTGGGGGCGGTCTTGAGCTTGTCGCCGTTGTAGGCCATGACGGTGGACCACACGAAGATGCCCACGGCGCATTCGTTCACGGCGGCGGGCAGCAGCACCGACTTGTCCACGATCTTGCTGTAGTCGAGCTTTTCGTACAGGCCCTCGTCGCAGCCGCGCGCAGCGTCGGGCGACTCGACCTCGACCACGTCCCAGGTGACCTTCTTGGCCTCCACCATGGCCTTGACCTTGGCCTGCTCGCCGTTGTATTCCACGGCGACGATCTTGTTGCCGGCCTTTTCATAGGGTTCGTAGAACGCCTTCTTCTGGGCGTTGGCATTGGCGCCGCCGAAGTTCACGACGGTCAGTGGCGTGGCTGGCTGCTGCGCAAGGCCGGGCAGTGCCAGGCAGGCGGCCAGGGATGCGAGGGCGATCAGGCTCTTGTTTTTCATGGTGCAGTTTTCCTTGGGTGGTGAGAGGGGAAAGGGGGACGGCGAACGGGACGGGAATCGAGAACAGAAACGAAACGGGTGGTGGTGGATGGCCGGCCTGCGGCTCAGGCCGCGTAGATGCGCGTGGCCTCGGGCGGAAACTCCAGCAGCACGGCATCGCCGGGCTGTGGCGGCGGGAAGGCGTCGGACACCTGGGCCAGCGCGCGCTTGACGGTGGCCTGCTCCTGGCCGTGGCCCATGTCGCAGATGAGGCGAAGGTGGTCGCCGTGGTAGATGGTGCGGGCCACCGTGGCCGGCACGGCCGACACCTTCGGGTAGGCGGTGTGCGGGTGCAGCACGATGCGCTCGGGCCGCACGCAGGCCTGCACGCGGGCGCCGCGTGCGCTGTGGTTCACGTTCCGGCCCGGCAGCAGATGGCCGCCGGGCAGCTGGATGGCGGCATCGTCGCCGCCCGCGCCGTGCAGCGTGCCGGTCAGCACCGTGCTGTCGCCCACGAAACCGGCCACGAAGCGGTTGGACGGCGCCTCGTACAGCGTTTCCACATCGGCCAGTTGCTGGATCACGCCTTCGTTGAACACGGCCACGCGGTCGCTCATCGTCAGCGCCTCGCCCTGGTCGTGCGTCACGTAGACAAAGGTCACGCCCAGCTGGCGGTGCAGCTCTTTCAGCTCGATCTGCATGTGCTCGCGCAGCTGCTTGTCCAGCGCGCCCAGAGGTTCGTCCATCAGCACCAGCTCGGGGTTGAACACCAGCGCGCGCGCCAGGGCCACGCGCTGCTGCTGCCCGCCCGACAGGCGCGTGGGCAGGCGGTCGGCCATGCCCGCCAGGCGCACCATGTCCAGCGCTTTCTTCACGCGCGTGGCCTGCTCGGCCTTGGGCACCTTGCGCACCGTGAGCGGGTAGGCCACGTTCTGGCCCACCGTGAGGTGCGGGAACAGCGCGTAGTTCTGGAACACCATGCCGAAGTTGCGCTTGTGCGGCGGGGTGCGGGTGATCTGCTTGCCGTCCAGCAGGATGTCGCCGGCCGTGGGCGACTCGAACCCCGCCAGCATCATCAGCGTGGTGGTCTTGCCCGAGCCCGAGGGCCCCAGCAGGCTCAGGAACTCGCCGCGCTCGATGTCCAGGTCCAGCGCGCGCACGACCAGTTGTTCGCCGTCGTAGGTCTTTTGCACGCCGCTGAAGCGGACCAGGGGTTCTGCAGGGGTCATCGTGGTGGCCATGGGTTGAATGCGGGCAGATGAAAATCCGGGGCTCAGCCCACGGCGGCGAAGCTGGCCGCGAGGATGGCCAGGCCTTCGTCCAGCAGTTCGTTGGAGGCGGTGAGCGGCACCAGGATGCGGATCACGTTGCTGTAGGTGCCGCACGACAGCAGGATGAGCCCGCGCCGCGCGGCCTCGGCCACCACCTTCTTCGTCAGTGCTGCGTCGGGGAGGTGCACGTCCCCGGCTTCGAACAGCTCAATGGCGACCATGGCGCCCAGGCCGCGCACGTCGCCGATGGCCGGCACCTTTACCGCCAGGTCCTTGAGGCTGCGCACCAGCAGAGCGCCCATGTCCTGGCTGCGGGCCAGGAGCTGCTCTTTCTCGAACGCCGCGATCACGGCCAGCGCCGCGGCGCAGGCCACGGGGCTGCCCGCATAGGTGCCGCCCAGGCCGCCGGGGGCGGGGGCGTCCATCACATCGGCCCGGCCTACCACGCCGGCCAGCGGAAAGCCGCCTGCCAGGGACTTGGCGGTGGTGATGAGGTCCGGCGCCACGGGCCACTGCTCGCAAGCGAACCAGGTGCCGGTGCGGCCCGCGCCGGTCTGTACTTCGTCGGCAATGAGCAGGATGCCGTGGCGGTCGGCCAGCGCCTTCAGGCCGGCGATGAACTCGGGCGGCGCCACGTAGAAGCCGCCTTCGCCCTGCACGGGCTCTACGATGAACGCCGCCACGCGCTCGGGCTCCACGTCGTTCTTGAAGATCAGCTCCACCGACTGCAGCGCCTGCTCCACGCCCACGCCGTGCAGCGCGTTGGGGAACAGGGCGTGGTACACCTCGCCGGGGAAGGGCCCGAAGCCCGTCTTGTACGGCACGACCTTGCCCGTGAGGCCCAGCGTGAGGTTGGTGCGGCCGTGGTAGCCGCCGGTGAAGGCGATGACGCCGGGGCGCTGGGTGTAGGCGCGGGCGATCTTCACGGCGTTCTCCACCGCTTCGGCGCCGGTGGTCAAGAGCAGGCTCTTCTTGGGGAAGGCACCGGGGGCCAGCGTGTTCAGGCGCTCGGCCACTTCCACGTAGGGCTCGTACGCCACGACCTGGAAGCAGGTGTGGGTGTACAGATCCAGCTGGGCCTTCACGGCGTCGATCACGCCCGCATGCAGGTGGCCGGTGTTGAGCACCGCGATGCCGCCGGCGAAGTCGATGAAGCGGCGGCCCTCCACGTCCCACAGCTCGGCGTTGCGGGCCTTCTGGACGAAGAGTTCGTGGGCCTGGCCCACGCCCCGTGCCACGGCGGCATGGCGGCGGGCGAGGAGGGCGGCGTTGGTGAAGTGGCGGTCTTGCTGCATGGCGGTGGCGTGGTGTGAACGAGGCAATGAATGGATGAAGGAAGGAATGCGGCGAATTCTGGAAGCCGCGCCGCGGACCGTCCATGTACACCGCAGCGCTGCCGGGCGCGCACTGTGCAGGTCTAGAATCCTGTACAGGCAATCCCTGATCTGGTGTGCGCCAGGACGGTGCACAATTCGCCCCCTTTTTGGCCCTCTTGATGCTCACTCTCAGCCCGGATCTCCAGACCCCCCTGGTCAGCCAAATCGTCGACGGCCTGCGGGGGCTCATCACGGGGCAGGTGCTCAAGCCAGGCAGCAAGCTCCCCTCCATCCGCGCTTTTGCGGCCGCCCACGGCGTGAGCGTGTTCACCGTGGTCGAGGCCTACGACCGCCTGGTCGCGCAGGGCTGGCTGGTCTCGCGGGCGAATGCGGGCTTCTTCGTGAAGCGGCGCGACAACGACGGCGCCGCGCCCAGCGCTGGGGCACTGGCGCGGCCGGTGCCCCGTTTCGATGCACGCTGGTACCTCAAACAAATTTTTGAAAACCGCAACCTGCCGATGAAACCCGGCTGCGGCTGGCTGCCGCACGACTGGCTGTTCGGCGACGCGGTGCGGCGCAGCATGCGCCAGCTGTCGGCCGACGGGCCGGAGCTCGACGGCTACGGCCTGCCGCATGGCCACATGGCGCTGCGCATGGTGGTGGCCGAGTCGCTGGCCGAGCACCACCTGGCAGTGGATGCGGACCAGGTGCTGCTCACGCAGGGCTCCAGCCAGGCGCTGGACCTGATCGCGCGGCGGATCGTGAAGCCCGGCGACGTGGTGCTGGTGGACGACCCGGGCTACCCCAACCTGCTGTTCATGCTGCGCTTTGCAGGCGCGCAACTGGTGGGCGTGCCGCGCACGGCGGCCGGCTACGACCTGCCGGCGCTGGAGGCGCTGCTCGCCGAGCACAAGCCCACGGCCTACTTCACCCAGCCACGGCTGCAAAGCCCCACCTGTTCGGTGGCGTCGGTGGCGCACCTGCATAGGCTGCTGCAACTGGCCGAGCAGCACGGATTCCTGCTGGTCGAAAACGACATCTATGCCGACATGGACACGGGCGTGCGCCCGTCGCTGGCGAGCCTGGACCAGCTCAACCGCGTGATCTACATCGGGAGTTTTTCGAAGACCATTTCGCCCAACCTGCGCACGGGCTATGTGGCCGCGCGGCGCGACCTGCTGGACGAGCTGGTGCAGATCAAGATGATCTCGGGCCTGACCTCGTCCGAGATCACCGAGCGCGTGACCTTCGGCGTGGTCACCGACGGCCGCTGGCGCAAGCACCTGAAGTCCTTGCGCGAGCGTTTGGCCGAGGCGCACCGCAGCGTGGGGCGGCGTTTGCTGAGCCTGGGCTTCGAGCTGTTCCACGAGCCCGAGGCCGGCATGTACCTGTGGGCGCGGCACCCCGACCTGCCCGACAGCGCGGAGCTGTCGAAGGAAGCCACGGGCGCGGGCATCATGCTCGGCCCCGGCCAGCTGTTCCTGGTGGAGCCACGCCCCACGGGCTGGCTGCGCTTCAACGTGTCGTTCAGCCAGGACGAGCGCCTGTGGCGCTTTCTGGAGCAGCGCATCGCGGCCGGGCAGCAGGTGGGCGATTAGGGGCGGGCAGCGCGGGCTACCTGCCTGTTCTTTTGAATGTTTTTGGCCGCTACCGCTTGATGGTCAAGCGCTGGCAGCTATAAAAATGATAGCTTTTCCTGCCGCGCGTCGCCGGCTGTGTGCCACGTCGGCCCGCCGGCCCGCAGGCCCGTCGCGCCATCGGGACATCGGCACTTTCTCATCACCGGTCGATGATGTGCCGCGCAAACCGCTCCAGGTAGTCGAGCAACTGTTCGGCACCGGCCACGGCGTGCGCCTCGTCACCGCTGGCGATGCCCTGCGCCAGGTGCATGTGGGCCCGGGCACCTTCGGACACCTCGCCCTCGTGCTGGTAGGCGTACCAGAACCGCCGGCACTGCACGATGAGCGGCTGCACGCTTTTGACGGCGGAATGGTTCTGGCAGGCCTGGTGCACGACCACGTCCAGCGCGTGGTCGGCCTGCATGTAGTCGTCCAGGTGGCCGCGCGCCGCGGCATCCACCATTTTCTCGGCGCACTGCACGATGGCCTGGCGCTGCGGCGCCGTGGCGCGGCGCGCGGCGCAGGCGGCGATCAGGCGTTCCAGCACACGGCGGGTCTGGATCACGTCCAGATGGTCCGCCAGGTCGATGTGCGACACCAGCAGCCCGCGCCGGGGCTGCTGCGCGATCAGCCCGATGGACACCATGCGCAGCAGCGCCTCGCGCACGGGGGTGCGGCCCAGGCCGGTGCGTTCCACGATCTCGGCCTCGACCACCGGTGAGCCGGGCAGCAGTTGCAGCGTGGAGATCATGGTCTCGATGGCGTCGTAGGCCACGTCGGCCGCGCGCCGCTTGAGGGCCGGGTCTCGCTGGGTGGGGGCGCTGCGGGTGGTCATGGAGGGCGTGTCCGGTGTTGTAGGTGTTGTGTTTGGAGCGGAATCTTAGTGGCCTCAGGGTATGACCCCGCGGGCGCCACGGCAAGCAGCGCGTGCGCGCGCGGGGCGGCTGATGTTGCGCCGTGGCAGTGCCGGCGCGAAAGGGGGCCTGCCGCCACGTGGTGGCGCCTCGTCAACCGGTGTGCCGCGGGACCTCGTCGGCACGGCTGCTGCTTGCGGCCGCAGCGGCCACAGCGGCCAGCGTGCCGATGCGCACGGGCGCCAGCAGGTGGCGCGGCGGGGCGGGCGTCCACCCCAGCAGGTGGTGCGTGGCTGCGCCGCAGATGCGGCCCTGGCAGGCGCCCATGCCGCAGCGGGTGTGCAGCTTGGCGTCGATCCAGCCGGAGCGCTGGGCGAGGTCGGCGTAGCGCACGTCTTCGCAGCGGCACACCAGCGTGTCCGGCTCGGCCAGCCGGCGCAGCGCGGGCTGCAGCGCAAAGTGCCGGTGCAGCGCGTCCGCAAAGGCATGCCAGCGGGCGCGCTCGGCGTGCAGAGCGCGGGCCGCGGCGATATCGCCCACGGCGATGTGGCCGGCAATGGCACCTTCGGCGCGCGAGCGCTCGCTGCCGCCAAAGCCGGTGCACTCCCCCGCGGCCAGCAGGCCGGGCACAGCGTCGGCGGGGTGTGGTTCGCCGGGGCCGTGGGCGGCGCCACCGCGCAGCAGCCGCTGGTCCGCATCGACCGCCAGGCCCTGGCGCTTGCCCACGCGCCCGCCGAGCATCTGGCCGAGTTCGGTGTTGGGCACCAGGCCAAAGCCGCAGGCCAGGCGGTCGCAGGCGATCTCGCGCTCCTGCCCGCCCTGGTGGAGCGTGACCGACTGCACCGCGCCGTGTGGGCTGTGGGCGCCATGGGCACGCACCACATGGCTGCCGGCGCGGTACACCGCGGGCAGCAAGGCTGCGGCCTGTACAGCCTTGCCCGGCCAGCGCGCCAGGCTGGCACCGAATCGGGCCAGCGCAGTCCAGGGGGCTTGTTCAGCGACGGTGACGACCTGCGCGCCGGCCTGCCGGGCGGTGTGCGCAGCCGCCAGCAGCAGCGGGCCGCTGCCCGCCACCACGATGCGCTGGCCGGCCACCGGCAGGCCGCCCTTGATGAGGGCCTGCAAGCCGCCGGCGCCGGTCACGCCCGGCAGCGTCCAGCCGGGGAAGGGCAGCAGCAGTTCGCGCGCGCCGGTGCACAGGATGATCTGGCGGGCGTGCTGCACCCAGCCGCCCTGTGCGTCTTCGAGCCACAGCGCATGCAGGCCCGCGCTGCGCGCCGTCTGCTCGGCCAGGCCCACCACGCGCGTGCCGCAGCGCAGCTGCACATGGGCGTGGCGCTCCAGCGCTTTGCGTTGCTGCCGGGCGGCGGGGGGCAGCGTGACGCCTGGGCCGTCGCGCCAGATCTGGCCGCCGGGGGCAGGGTTGTCGTCCAGCAGCACGATGCGTGCGCCGCTGGGCGCAGCCGCCAGCGCGGCGGCCAGCCCGGCAGGGCCTGCGCCCACGATGAGCAGGTCGCAGGTGGACGGTGGGGCGTCGGGGGATGCGGTGGGAGTGGCGGTGGTCATGGTGGGCTGCTGTTCGCGGTCTGCAAGCCGGTGGCCACCTGCATGCCGTCGCGGCACAGCGTCTGGCAGGCCAGGCGGCGCACGCCGTCGATCTGCACGCGGCATTCGTGGCAGATACCCATGCCGCACAGCGGAGCGCGCACCTCGCCGCGCACCGAGCGGCGCGTGGCGCCCGGCGGCTGCGCTTGCGCCAGGGCCGCGGCCACGGTGGTGCCGGGGCGCACCTGCACGGAATGGCCGTCCAGCGACAGGGTGATGGTGGCGGGGTCGGTCATGCCTGCAGCGATGCGAAACGGTGGGCTGCGAAGGGCGCAGCGTCGAGCGGCAGCGGGGTGCCCGTGATCTGCGCAGCCAGCAGCTGCGCCGTGGCCGGGGCGGTGGTCACGCCCAGCCCCTCGTGGCCCACGGCCAGCCAGAGGTGCGGGCGGTGCGGGTGCGCGCCGATGATGGGCAGGCCATCGGGCGTGGCCGCGCGAAAGCCTGTCCAGGTGCGGATGGCGTTCAGGTCGGCCAGGCCCGGCAGGTACTCCAGCGCGCGCTGCAGCATGCGCGCCAGCACGGCGTCGTTGACCGCCGGGTCGGTGGTGTCGAACTCGCGCGACGAGCCGATCAGCAGTTGCCCCGTGGGTCGCGGCTGCACGTTGAAGGCGACCGAGGTGCCGTCGCTGTGGTGCGCGCTGGTGATGTAGCCCAGCTCCACCAGCTGGTGGTGCACGGTGCCGGGGTAGCGGTCGGTGATGAGCAGGTGGCCCTTCTTGGGGCGCAGGGGCAGGCCGGGGCACAGCGCGGCGGCGTGGATGCCGCTGGCCAGCACGATGGCGCCCGCCTGGCGCGTGCTGCCGTCCCGCAGCGTGGCGCACTGGCCGTCGATGTGCACGACCTCGGCCTCTTCGATGCACAGACGGCCAGGGCCGCCGTGCAGGGCGGCGTCGTCCAGCAGCCACTGCGCGGCGCGTGGGGCGTAGACCACGCTGTCGGCAGCGACGCGCAGCGCACCGGCCATGCCGGGGCGCAGTGCCGGCTCGGCGCGCGCCAGACCGGCGGCGTCCAGCAGTTCGCAGTCCACGCCGTGGGCCTGCAACGTGGCGCGCTTGTCCTGTGCGGCCTGCAGCTCGGCGTCATTGGCGGCCAGCCACAGCGTGCCGCAGGCGCTGAAAGCGCAGCCCGCATCCATGCGCGGCGCCCAGGTGTGCCAGAGGTTCAGCGACGCCTGGCTGAGCGCGAGCTCCGCCGGGTTGTCGTCCATCAGCACCAGGTGCCCCATGCCGGCCGCAGTGGCGCCGCCCAGGCGCGCGTCGACGATGCGCACCGACAGCCCGGCCTGCACCAGCGCGTGTGCACAGGCCGCGCCGATGATGCCGGCGCCGATCACGAGGACATCGGTGTGCTGCATGGCAGGAGAGTACGCAGTGCGCTGGGGGATGGATTGCAGGTGTTCACGCCGTTTCGTGTCGCCAACTGCCGGTGGACAGGGCGCGCTCCGAGCGCGTGGACGGCCAGCAAGGGCCGCCCCGCAGCCAAGGCCGTCGTCCCCCTGGGGGGAAGGCGCGCAGCGACACCGGGGGCCTTCACAGCTTGATGCCCCAGCCGAAGGGGTCGTTGTCTTCGATGAGCAGCGTGGCCTCGGCGCTCATGTGGGCACGGCCGCGCAGGGTGGGGATGACCTTGCCGCCGCCGTCAACGGCCAACGTGTAGCTGGCCTCGAACTCGCTGCCGATGATGCTGGCCTGCCGCCACACCTGGCCCGGCTGCAGCTTGCCGTCGGCTGCGAGACATGCCACCTTGGCGCTGGTGCCGGTGCCGCAGGGCGAGCGGTCGTAGGCCTTGCCGGGGCACAGCACGAAGTTGCGGCTGTCGGCCGGTTCATCGGTGCGGTCGTCGTCGGCAAAGAGTTCGATGTGGTCGATCTCGCCGCCGTTGTCGCCGCGGATGCCCTGGTCCTTCAATGCCTGCTGGACTGCGAAGGTGTAGGCCGTCAGGGCGTCGAGGTTGTCGCTGGCCACGCGCTGGCCGTGGTCCGCCACCAGAAAGAACCAGTTGCCGCCCCAGGCCACGTCGCCCACCACGCGCCCATAGCCCGGCACGTCGACGGCCAACTGGTGGTGCAGGCGGTACGCCGGCACGTTGCGCACGCTGACCGAGCCGTCGTCGTGCAGCGTGGTGGTGACGGTGCCCACGGGCGTCTCGATGCGGTGCTCGCCCGGCGTGATGCGGCCCAGGTAGGCCAGCGACGCGACGAGGCCGATGGTGCCGTGGCCGCACATGCCGAGGTAACCGGTGTTGTTGAAGAAGATCACGCCCGCCGCGTTGGCAGGGTCCTGCGGCGCGCAGAGCAGCGCCCCCACGATCACATCGTTGCCGCGCGGCTCCAGCACCGTGGCGGCCCGCCATGCATCGTGCTGGCTGGCCAGCAGCGCGCGGCGCTCGGTCATGCTGCCCGCACCCAGGTCGGGAAAGCCGCCGACGACAAGCCGCGTGGGCTCGCCGCCGGTGTGGGAGTCGAGGATCTGGATGCGTTTCATGGTGTGAGGTGGTTCAGGGCGTTGCAGATGGTCTGGGCGATTCGGGGGAAGGCGCCGCCGGCAGCTGATGCGGATGTGCTTTCCATCCATCATTCAACACCGTTCGGGCTGAGCCTGTTGAAGCCTTGCGCAGCGCTTCGACAAGCTCAGCGTGAACGGTTCTTGCATTTTTGACGAAATGGGTACCCGGGGCGCTTCAAAGATTCGTCAAGGGGGCTTCAGCTTCAATAACTCGCCAAGGGAAAGGGCGCAGCGTTGCGGAAGGTCAGCACCGTGATGGGCGCCTGCTTCAGATTGCCCTTGTCATCGTAGGCGTAGGTGCCTGCCACGCCCTGGTAGCTGGCGCTGTACATCTGCGCGCCCACCTTCGCGGGCTGGGTGGAGTTGGCCTTTTGCATCGACTCGCCCATGAACATCACCTGGTCGTAGTAGGAGGCCGCATACGCGTCGGCATCCAGCTTGAAGCGCGCCTTGTACTTGGCCTTGAAGGCGGGGCCGTTGGCCGCCTTGTCGAGCATGGTGCCGCCCTGCGCGCAGAACACGGTGTCGTTGACGGCGTCGCCACCCAGCTTGCCCACCTCGGGGCTGCACAGCGTGTCGCCGCCCAGCAGCTTGGCGGTCAGGCCCAGCTGCTTCATCTGCCGCGCCATCGGGGCGGCCTGCGGTGCGTAGCCGCCAAAGAAGATGGCCTGCGGCTGCTTGCCCTTGAGGCTGGTGAGGATGGACAGGAAGTCCGTGGACTTGTCGGTGGTGAACTCCTGGCCCACCACGGTCAGGCCCTGCTTCTTGGCCTCCTTGGTGAACTGGTCGGCCACGCCCTGGCCGAAGGCGGTGCGGTCGTCGATGACGGCCACCTGCTTGACCTTCATCACCTGCGCGGCGTACACGGCCATGTTGGAGCCGATCTGCGTGTCGCTGGCGATGATGCGAAACAGGTTCTTGTAGCCACTCTCTGTCACTTTGGGGTTGGTGCCCACGGTGGACACCATGGCCCCGCCGTCGCTGTACACGCGCGACGCCGGGATGGCCACGCCCGAGCAGTACGGGCCCATGACGAACTTCACGCCGCTGTCCACGAGCTTCTGTGCCACGCTGACGCCGGTGCGGGCGTCGCACTGATCGTCCTCGGACACCAGCTCGAACTTCAGCACCTTGCCTTCGACGGTGATTTTTTTGGCATTGAGCTCCTCGACGGCCAGACGCACGCCGTTCTCGTTGTCCTTGCCTGCAAAGGCATTGGGGCCCGAGAGCGGGCCGCTGTGGCCGATCTTCACCACCTGCTCCTGGGCGCTGGCGTGGTGGGCGTGGCCAGCCAGCATCAGCGCGGCGATGGCGGCAGGGGTCAGGGCGCGAAATCCGAAAGCACGTGTCATGGGAAGCCTTGGGTGGGTGAGGTGAATGAAAGGGCCGCTGTCGTCTGTGACCCGGCGGTGCGGCCCGGCGGCGCGGTCTGGCAGGTCGGGCCTGCTCAGGCTACGGACTGGTACTGGGTGGGCCGGGTGTCGAGCGCCTTCTTCACCACGCTTTCGACGAACGCGCGCTCTTCGCCCACCAGCGGCAGGCGAGGGCGGCGCATGTGCTCGGTGCCGACGCCGACGAGTGCGTCGATGAGCTTGAGGTTCTGCACCAGCTTGTTCGATACATCGAGGTGCAGCATGGGCGTCATCCACTGGTACAGCGGCAGCGCCTCGGCAAACTTGCCGGCCTTCATCAGGTCGTACAGCGCCACGGTTTCGCGCGGAAAGGCGCAGCCCACGCCGGCCAGCAGGCCGTCGCAGCCCAGTGCCAGGCCTTCGTAGGCCAGATCGTCCACGCCCAGAAAGAGCTGGTAGCGGTCGCCCACGGTGTTGCGCAGGTCGGTGATGCGGCGGATGTCGCCTGTGCTTTCCTTGATGGCGGCGATCCACTCGCAGTCGGCCAGCTCGACCATGTGCTCGGGCTTGAGGTCCACGCGGTACGCCACGGGGTTGTTGTAGACCATCAGGGGGCGCTGGGCGGCGCCCGCCATGGCACGCACGTTGGCCATGGCCTCGCGCGCATCGGCGACGTAGATCACCGAGGGCATGACCATGTAGCCGGCCACGCCGAGCTTGTTGGCACCGTCGATGTAGCGCAGGGCCTCGCGGGTGCTGGTCTCGGAGACGTTGGCCAGCACCGGGATGCGGCCGTCGGCGGCGTCCAGGGCGATCTTGGCGACCTCCAGTTTTTCTTCCAGGCTCAACGTGCTGGCTTCGCCCAGCGAGCCACAGGTCACCAGGCCATGGATGCCGTTGCGGATCTGAAAGTCGATGTGCCGGGCCGTGCCCTCAGCGTCGATGGACTCGTCGGCGTGGAACTTGGTGGTGATGGCGGGGAAGATGCCTTGCCAGCGGGGTTGGGGATTCACGGATGCTCCTTCGGGGGGTGAGGGTGAAGCGCTGCTGCTTCGGTGGATTTATAAATATATTAACAACATATCTAAAATCCACAAGCGGGATTTTTACCAGCAGAGGAGGGCGGGCCGCACCAGGGCGCCCGGCGTTTGCAGTCCGTGAATGGGGCGGTGCGGACGCATAACCATCGTCGCGTGCGGAGGGCGGTTGCGACCATGGCCGCACACAGCGCCCGCCTGTCGCTGCCCAGCCACGGCCCCCAGGGAGAGCAAACCTATAATGAAAGGTTGGTCCCGATGGGCGGCCCGCAGGCATTGGCCTGCAGGGCGGCCTGCTGTGTGAAACCACTCCTACACACCATGAGCAATCCCACTTTTTCCGTCGCAGACATCCGCAAGTCCTTCCTGGACTTCTTTGCCTCCAAGGGCCACACCATCGTGGCGTCGAGCCCCCTGGTGCCCGGCAACGATCCCACGCTGATGTTCACCAACTCGGGCATGGTGCAGTTCAAGGACGTGTTCCTGGGCACCGACAAGCGCCCGTACAACCGGGCCGTGTCCGTACAGGCCTGCCTGCGGGCCGGCGGCAAGCACAACGACCTGGAGAACGTGGGCTACACCGCCCGCCACCACACCTTCTTCGAGATGCTGGGCAACTGGTCGTTCGGCGACTACTTCAAGCGCGAGTCGCTCAAGTGGGCCTGGGAGCTGCTGACCGAGGTCTACAAGCTGCCCAAGGAGCGCCTGCTGGCCACCGTCTACCAGGAAGACGACGAGGCCTATGACATCTGGACCAAGGAAATCGGCCTGCCGCCCGAGCGCGTGATCCGCATCGGCGACAACAAGGGCGGCCGCTACAAGTCCGACAACTTCTGGATGATGGCCGACACCGGCCCCTGCGGCCCCTGCTCGGAAATCTTCTACGACCACGGCCCGCACATCCCCGGCGGCCCTCCCGGCAGCCCCGACGAAGACGGCGACCGCTTCATCGAGATCTGGAACAACGTGTTCATGCAGTTCGACATGGCCGAAGACGGCTCGGTCACGCCGCTGCCCGCGCCCTGCGTGGACACGGGCATGGGCCTGGAGCGCCTGGCCGCCATCCTGCAGCACGTGCACAGCAACTACGAGATCGACCTGTTCGACGCGCTGATCAAGGCCGCGGGCCGCGAGACCGGTGTGGCCGACCTGAACAACAAGAGCCTGCGCGTGATCGCGGACCACATCCGCGCCACCGCCTTTTTGGTGAGCGACGGCGTTATCCCGAGCAACGAAGGCCGCGGCTACGTGCAGCGCCGCATCGTGCGCCGCGCCATCCGCCACGGCTA
Source organism: Acidovorax sp. NPDC077693 (assembly GCF_044542805.1). Lineage (NCBI taxonomy): Bacteria > Pseudomonadati > Pseudomonadota > Betaproteobacteria > Burkholderiales > Comamonadaceae > Acidovorax > Acidovorax sp. NPDC077693. Next base: position 68,168 of record NZ_JBITVD010000012.1, read on the forward strand.
CAAGCTGGGCAAGAAGACGCCTTTCTTCCACAAGCTGGTGGCCGACCTGGTGCGCCTGATGGGCGACGCCTACCCCAAGCTGCGCGAGCAGGAGCAGCGCATCACCGAAGTGCTCAAGGCCGAGGAAGAGCGCTTCTTCGAGACGCTGGCCAACGGCATGGAAATCCTGGACGCCGCCCTGGCCGGCGGCGCCAAGGTGCTGCCCGGCGACGTGGCCTTCAAGCTGCACGACACCTATGGCTTTCCGCTGGACCTGACCAACGACGTGTGCCGCGAGCGTGACGTCGAAGTGGACGAGGCCGGCTTCAAGGCCGCCATGGAAAAGCAAAAGGCCCAGGCCCGCGCTGCCGGCAAGTTCAAGATGGACAAGGCGCTGGAGTACACCGGTGACATCAACCAGTTCACCGGCTACGACAAGCTGGCCGAAGCTGCAAAAATTGTCGCCATCTACGTGGACGGCACCAGCACCGCGGCCCTCAAGACCGGCCAGACCGGCGTGGTGGTGCTCGACACCACCCCCTTCTACGCTGAAAGCGGCGGCCAGGTGGGTGACGAAGGCACCATCACCAGCGGCTCGGCACGTTTTGCGGTGGGCGACACGCTCAAGGTGAAGGCCGACGTGTACGGCCACCACGGCACTCTGGAAGAAGGTACGCTGAACGTGGGCGACACGGTGCAGGCCGAGGTGAACACGGCCCTGCGCGCCGCCACGGTGCGCAACCACTCGGCCACCCACCTCATGCACAAGGCCCTGCGCGAAGTGCTGGGCAGCCACGTGCAGCAAAAGGGCAGCCTGGTGAACGCCGAGCGCACCCGCTTCGACTTTGCACACAACGCCCCGGTGACGGATGCGCAGGTGCGCGAGATCGAGCGCCTGGTGAACGAGGAAATCCTGGCCAACCACCCCACGCAGGCCCGTGTGATGGACATCGAATCGGCCCAGAAGACCGGCGCGATGATGCTGTTCGGCGAGAAGTACGGCGAGACCGTGCGCGTGCTGGACATCGGCTCCAGCCGCGAGCTGTGCGGCGGCACCCACGTGCAGCGCACGGGCGACATCGGCCTGTTCAAGGTCGTGGCCGAAGGCGGCGTGGCCGCGGGCGTGCGCCGCATCGAGGCCGTGACCGGCACCAATGCGCTGGCCTACCTGCAGCAGCTTGAAAGCACCGTCAACCAGGCGGCCGGCACGCTCAAGACATCGGCGACCGAGCTCAATGGCCGCATCGGCCAGGCGCTCGACAACGTGCGTGCGCTGGAGAAGGAAGTGGCGGCCTTGAAGGGCAAGCTGGCCTCCAGCCAGGGCGACGAGTTGGTGAACCAGGCGGTGGAGATCAAGGGCCTGAAGGTCCTGGCCGCTGCGCTGCCGGGCGCCGATGCCAAGACCCTGCGCGACACCATGGACAAGCTCAAGGACAAGCTCAAGACCGCCGCCATCGTGCTGGCGGCCGTGGACGGCGACAAGGTGCAGATCGCCGCGGGCGTGACGTCCGACAGCATCGGCAAGCTCAAGGCCGGCGAACTGGTCAACTTCGTGGCCCAGCAAGTGGGCGGCAAGGGCGGCGGCAAGCCTGACATGGCCATGGCGGGCGGCACGGATGCGTCCAAGCTGCCCGCAGCGCTGGCATCGGTGACGGGCTGGGTGACGCAGCAGCTGGGCTGATCGACTGGCCCTGGACCACCATGTTGCCGGGCTGACGTCTGGCGAAGGTGGTTCAGGCGGTCCAGAGGGACTGCTCCAGGTGCAGGCGCAACGAAAGAAGTCGCGACGTCGGTAACGATGGGCTGAGGCGATGGCCGAGCACACCACGGAAAAAGGGGCGCTGCCCCTTTTTTTGCGCCTGGCCGATGCTCGCCAGGGCCCGACCGCATCGCGCCGCGTCCTACTGACGACGAGCGGGTTCGGACGAATTTGATCGCGCTCGACGGCACCCTGCCGCGCTTCACCGTGGTTGCCACTTCTGCGGTCGCTGTCGCTGCGTGGGTTTGACGGCGACGGGGGATATCTCGCCGCATGCCATGGCGCTCCTTCATGCCAAAAAGAAAGTGACGCCTTACAGCCTTTCGCCCTACATTGCGGCGGATGGACTCCTCGCGCCCGTCCCAGCCGCTGTCGCCGGGCACCGGTGCGCGCCTGGCCCGCGCCGCCACGGCGGCGGACGCATTGCCCTGGTGGCGCCGCATCACCGTCCCTTTCGAGGTGCTCATCGCCTCGGTCGTGGTGCTGGCCATGCTGCTGCTCACGGCGCTGCTGGTCTACCAGGTGGGCACCAGCGCGCGGCAGGCGATGATCGATGCGTCCGACGAGAACGCGCAGCACATCAGCCAGTTGATCAGCGAGCGGGTGCACCGCATCGTGGACCCTGCGGACGCCACCATCCGCCTGCTGGCTTTCGACCCCATCGCTGCGGCCGCCAGTTTGCCCGCACGCCTGCTGCGCCTGCCGGTGCTGGCCAGCCTGCTGGAGCAGAACAAGCTTTTGTCGGCCGTGTTCATCGGCTACCCCGACGGGCAGTTTCTGCTGCTGCGCCCCATCCGCAACGCGGCCCTGCGCGCACGGCTGGAAGCCCCGGCCGAGGCGACGTACCTGCTGCAGTCGATGGCGCGGGAGCGCGGCGGTGCCAGCACCGTGGGCCGCTGGAGCTACTACGACGCGAAGCTGCGCCTGATCGATTCGGCCGTGCGGCCCGAATACCGGTACGACCCGCGCAGCCGGCCCTGGTTTGCCGACGCAGCGCTGCAGAAGGCGCAGGTGCTCACGGCCCCCTATGTGTTCTTCACCACCCAGGAGGTGGGCGTGACCCTGAGCCAGCCCACCGACGATGGGCGGGCGGTACTCGGCTTGGACGTGGCCCTGACCGACCTGGGCACCGAGATCGGCAGCCTGCGCCTGATGCCGCGCACCGAGATCGCCGTGGTGGACCCCGATTTGCGCGTGCTGGCCTACCCCGACATGGCCCGCGTGCTGGTGCGCAGCGAAGACGCTGGCTCGCCCCGGCTGGAGCTGCGCACGCTCAGCGCGCTGGGCGTGCCCAGCCTGCAGGCCATCCAGGCGATGGGGCTCAAGGCCGGGCCGTCGCACCGCTTCATGGCCGACGGCGAGGAGTGGCTGGCCAAGGTGCTGCCACTCACCTCGCCCCGCTGGCAGGGCCTGCAGGTCCTGATGGCGATCCCGACCCGGGAATTGCTCTCGGGCGTGAACGACAACCTGCGCCGCCAGGTCTGGCTGTCGCTGGGCTTGATTGCGCTCATGCTGCCGCTGGGGTGGCTGGCCGGGCGCAGGGTGGGGCGCAGCCTGTCGGGCTTGGCCATTCAGGCCCAGGCGCTGGCAAGGTTCGACTTTCGCCGGGCGGCGGTGCGCCGGTCGCCCGTGCGCGAGGTGCGGGCGCTGGGCCAGGTGATGGACCGCATGTCGGAGACCATTCAGGAGTTTCTGGACATTACCCACCACATCAGCGCCGAGTCGCGGCTGGACCTGATGCTGTCGAGCGTGCTGTTCGAGCTGGTGCGCGCCACCAGCTGCACCGCCGGGGCCGTGTACCTGGTGGAGCCGCAGCGCGCCGGGTTGCTGCGCACGGCCCGCTATTGCGAAGACCCGGACCACCAGTCGCGCTACCCGGACCACCTGCCGATGGGCCACTTCATCAACCATGGCGAGCCGCAGCCCGGCGATGAGCACGAAGACGACGATGCCGAGGCCGCCAGCCACCACCGCGTGCTGCGGGTGCAACTGCGCACGCGCGACGGGCAGCCGCTGGGCTTGCTGGTGCTGCGCTACCGGGTGACGCAGGGGCGGCAAGAGGACGTGCACTTTCGGGCGTTTGTGGAGAGGCTCTCGGGCACGCTGTCGGTGGCCATCGAGACGCGCAGCCTGATCGAGGGGCAAAAGAAGCTGTTCGACGCCGTCATCCGCCTGATGGCCGATGCCATCGATGCCAAGAGCCCCTACACCGGCGGCCACTGCGACCGTGTGCCGCAGTTGGCCGAATCGCTGATGCAGCGCCTGTGCGATGCCACCGAGGGGCCGTTCGCCCATGTGGCGATGACCGATGCCGAGCGGTATGAATTCCGCTTGGGGGCGTGGCTGCACGACTGCGGCAAGGTCACGAGCCCTGAGCACATCATTGACAAGGCCACCAAGCTCGAAACCCTGCACAACCGCATCCACGAGGTGCGCATGCGCTTCGAGGTGCTGTGGCGCGATGCGGAGCTCGACTATTGGAAGCAGCAGGTGGCGGGCGTGGACCCGGTGCGCCTGCAGCGCGAGCTCTTGCAGCGGCGCGACCGGCTGCAGGAGGAGTTTGCGTTTGTGGCCCGGTGCAACGTGGGTGGCGAGTTCATGGACGACGCCGATGTGCATCGCCTGGCAGCCATTGCGCGGCAGGTGTGGCAGCGCCATTTCGACGACCGGCTGGGCCTGTCGAAGGCCGAGGCGGCGCGCCTGGCCAAGGTGCCGGTGCGGCCCCTGCCGGCGAACGAGCCCTTGCTGGCCGACCGGCCGGAGCACATCGTGCCCTGGGGTGAGAGGCGTCCGCCGGTCGAGGCGGGCAACCCGGCCAACCGATGGGGCTTCGACATGACGCTACCCGCGCAGCAGGCGCACCTGGGCGAGCTGCACAACCTGTCCATCCGGCGCGGCACGCTCACGGCGGAAGACCGTTTCAGGATCAACGACCACATCGTGCAGACCATCGTGATGCTCAGCGGCCTGCCGTTTCCGCCGCACCTGGCGCGCGTGCCCAGCATTGCCGGGTCGCACCATGAAAAGCTCGACGGCACCGGCTACCCTCGCCGTTTGACATCGGCCGACCTCACGCTGGCCGACCGCGTGATGACGCTGGCCGACATCTTCGAGGCGCTGACCGCCGCCGACAGGCCCTACAAGCCTCCCAAGACGCTGTCCGAGTCGCTCAAGATCATGGCCCAGATGGTGCGCGAGCGGCACATCGATCCGGAGGTGTTCCGCTTCTTCCTGCAAAGCGGCGTGTGGCGCGACTATGCGCTGCAGTTCCTGCCCGAGGCGCAGCGCGATGCAGTGGATGTGGAGGCGATCCTCGCGTCGCTGGAGTGAGTGTGGCAAACCGAGCCGGGCGCTGCGGGTGGTGCAGCCCGGTTGCGGGCTTGCATCCCTTCAACCAGCCCCAGCAGTCAAAACAGCTCGACGTCGTCGTTGGCCACCTTGGCCGCGAGCTGTCCGCTGGACACCAGGTCGTCGTAGAAGCACACCTGGTTGCGGCCGTGTTCCTTGGCGTAGTAGAGCGCCTGGTCCGCCTGGCCCAGAATCTCGACCGGCGAGCCCTGCGACGTGCTCACGAACCCCAAGCTCACCGTCACGGTGCCCACCTGCGGAAAGTTGTACTCCTGCACCGCCATACGAAAGCGGTTGAACACGCGGTGCGCCGTGCTGAGCGTGGTGGAGCGCAGCAGCACCACGAACTCCTCGCCGCCGAAGCGGAAGATGCGGTCGTGGCTGCGGAACGAGCTGCGCAGGATGTTGGCGATCAGGATCAGCACCTCGTCGCCGTACAGGTGGCCGAAGCGGTCGTTGACCTGCTTGAAGTGGTCGATGTCCACCACGGCCAGCCATTGCTGCACGGGTTCGCTGGGCAGCGGGCCGTCTTCCGGAGCAAACGATTCGCTGATGGCCGCTGCGTTGCTGCTGGCCAGTGCGCTGGCATGGCGGGAGAACTGCTCGTCGAAGGTCTTGCGGTTGAACAGGCCGGTCAGCGCGTCGCGCTCGCTGTAGTCCAGCAGGCTCTGGTAGTTCTGGTAGACCTGGAACACGCCCTTGAGCACATCGAGCTTGTGGGCCGAGAACGGGCGGGACTGGGTGATCTCCAGGCACGTGCTGACCTTGTCCTGCATCCACACCGGCAGCCACAGCACGTACCGGCCCCGGCGGGGCGATGCCAGTGCGCTGTCGCCGTGGCTGGCCACGCATTCGCGCAGGGCGGGGTACTGGTCGAGGGCCTCGCGCCGGGGGTCGGCGGCGGCTTCCGAGTCGGTGGACACCAGGTTGCCGTTGTCGACCCAGGTGCGGGGCCGCACGTGCGGCACGCCGGCGTGGGTGAAAAGCTCCAGGGCCCTCACCTCGACGATGCTGCTGAGCTTTTGCAACGTGGACAACACCGACACTTCCAACCGCAAGTGATCGCGGTGGCCGGTCATCTCAACCAGATTCTGGAGAATGGGCTTCATCGGGGATGTACGTTGGGCCAGCGAGGACACGTTGTCAATGGCGTCTGTTGAACACAACATCCCACACACCGTGCCCGAGACGCAATCCGCGGTTCTCGAACTTGGTGAGGGGGCGGTAGTCGGGCTGTGGGGCAAAGCCTTCGGCAGTGTTTTGCAGCAGCGGTTCGGCGCTGAGCACCTGCAGCATCTGCTCGGCATAGGGCTGCCAGTCGGTGGCGCAATGCAGGTAGCCGCCGGGCTTGAGGCGCGCGGCCAGCTTGGCCACCAGCGGCGGCTGGATCAGGCGCCGCTTGTTGTGCTTGGTCTTGTGCCAGGGGTCCGGAAAGAAGATGTGCACGCCGTCGAGGCTGCCTTCGGTCAGTATGTGGTCGATGACTTCGACCGCGTCGTGCTGCAGGATGCGGATGTTGGTCAGCTCCTGCTCGCCGATGCGCTTGAGCAACGCGCCCACGCCAGGCTCGTGCACTTCGCAGCACAGGAAGTTGTCGCCAGGCCGCACCCGGGCGATGTGGGCCGTGGCCTCGCCCATGCCGAAGCCGATCTCCAGCACCAGGGGGGCGCTGCGGCCGAAGGTGGCGGTGGCGTCGATGGGGGCTGCGGTATAGGGCAACACGAAGCGCGGGCCGAGATCTTCAAAGGCCTTGGCCTGGCCGGTGGTCGTGCGGCCGGCGCGGCGCACGAAGCTCTTGATGGTCTTGGGGTGGGTCACACCGGCGGGAATGCCTCCGGTGGCGGCGGGGGCAACCGCAGCATCGGCGGCTGCGTCGGCGGGGGCTAAGGCGTTGTTCTGTTCAATCACGGTGCGCCATTGTAGTTTCGTCGCCACGCTGAAACCCACGCTTGTAACGCGTCTGAAATGCAACCAGTGTTTGCATCGGCCACGGGGGGCAGTTTCAGCACCCCGGCGGCCTGCGCCAGCGCGCGCAGCGGGTGGTCCAGGTCCAGCGCCTGCGCGCCGTTTTGCTTGGACAGCTTTTCGCCGTTCTCACCACACACCAGGGCCGTGTGCAGGTAGCGGGGCGTGGGGACGCCCAGGGCCTGCTGCAGCAGTATCTGGCGCGGGGTGTTGTCGGCCAGGTCTTCGCCACGCACGATGTCGGTGATGCCTTGCGCGGCATCGTCGACCACCACGGCCAGCTGGTAGGCCCACAGGCCGTCGGCGCGGCGCAGCACGAAGTCGCCCACGGTGTCGGCGACGTTCTGCTGCTGGGGCCCAAGGCGGCGGTCTTGCCAGTGCAACACGTTGGTTGCTATTGAATTAGTAGCTGCTTGCGCTTGCCTATCAAGCGGTAGAGGCCTTTTTTGCTCTAAATCGTGCACATTGAACCGCCACGAACGCGCTGTGCGGCCGCCCAGGCCATGGCGGCAGGTGCCGGGGTAGGGCAGCGCGGCGTGGCGCTCGCGCGCATGGCCCAGGGCCGCCTGGGCGTCTTCGATGTCCTTGCGGGAACAGGCGCAGGGGTAGGCGTCGCCTTGGGCGATCAGCTGGTCCAATGCCTTCTGGTAGAGATCGCTGCGCGCAGACTGCCACACGGGCGGTGCGTCGGGCACCAGGCCGCAGGCCGCCAGCTGCTGCAGGATGACGGTGTCGGCGCCGGGGATGCAGCGGGGGGTGTCCACATCTTCGATGCGCACCAGCCACTGCCCACCGTGCGCCCGTGCGTCCAGCCAGCTGGCCAGCGCCGCCACCAGCGAGCCCGCATGCAGCGGGCCTGTGGGCGACGGCGCAAAGCGGCCGATATAGCCGCCGATGTTGCGGCCGACATGGCCGCCGAGGTGCAGCTCCTCCGGGGGCGGGCCAGCCGTCATGCCACCGCGAGTGCCAGCTCCAGGCCCGACACGAAGGCGTCTTCCACGCGGTGCCCCAGGCACCAGTCGCCGCAGGCACCCAGGCCCATGCCGGCGTCCCACAGATGGGTCTTGCCCAGGGGGTGGGTGGTCTGGGCATAGCGCCAGCGGCGCGTGTCCGCATGCGCAGGCTGCGCGCGGATGCCGGTCACTTCGGAAAAGGCCTTGAGGAGCTTGGCCTGCACGCGGGCTTCGTCGTCTTCCAGGTGTTCGGCCGACCAGGCGGGGCTGGCTTGCACGGTCCAGCGCTCCACCACGTTGCGGCCGGGCTTGGAGGATTCGCGGGCCAGCCAGGCGATGCGGTGGTGGGTGCTGCGTGCGGCGTTCCACTGCGGGCCGAGCGTCGTGAGGCCCGGTCGCACGGCCTGCGGGTAGGCCAGCATCAGCGTCCAGCAGGGGGCGATGGCGACGGTGGACAGCGGGTCGGACAGGGGCGTGTCGATGGCGGAGCTGGCCAGCAGGGCCTGCGCGGGCACGGCCGGCTGGGCCAGCAGCACGGCGTCGAAACCGGCATAGACGTGCTGCGTACCACCGGCGCCTTCGGTGCGCAACTGCCAGCCGGAAGGGTTGACGGCGTCGCGCTCGATGCGCGAAACGCGGGTGTCGGTGATCAGCTGGCCCGCCAGGCGCAGCGGCTCGGCCCAGGTGGCCACCAGCGACTGCATGCCGGGGCTGGCCACCCAGTGCGCTTCGCGGTGCGGCAGCCCGACGGCGGCCACGCGGCCTGCGGCGTCGAGCACCTGCACGGAGTTGGCGCTCCAGCGCTTGCACACGCCGGGCACGGTGTCGATGGCGCGCGCAAAGCGCGGGTCGCGCACGGTGAAGTACTGCGCGCCCGCGTCGAAGTTGCCGAAGGGGCTGTCGATGGTGGCGGTGCGGCCCCCGGCGCGGGAAGATTTCTCGAATACCGTCACGCGGTGGCCGGCCTGCACCAGGGTGCGTGCGCAGGCGATGCCCGCCATGCCCGCGCCGATGATGGCGAAATGGCGCTGGGGTTTGCCGGATGCGGTGGTGGGGGCTGCAGGGGCTGCCTGCGGGGTGGAAGCGGGGGCGCTGGTGCGTCGGAGCCGTTTGGCGGGGAGGGGATCAGGTTTGCTCATGGAAGGCCTTTCGGTGACGGTCGACAGGTGAAATGCAATGCAAAACCAACAGGACAAAACCAACAGGAACCACTCTACACGCGGCGCTGCCCGCCTGGCGCCTGATCGGGGTCAGAAGTGATGGTGGTTTTCCAGCAGGGCGCGGCGGGTGGCGGCGCTTTGCAGCTGGGTCAGCCACCACTGCAGCGCGCGGCCCGGCGCGGTGAAGCCGGGGCCGCCCCAGGCGTAGTGCACGCGCACGTTGCGTTCGGGGCGCGCCACCTGGCGGGCGACCAGGCGGCCGGCCTCCACGTACGGGCGCACCATGGGCTCGGGCAGAAACCCGCCGCCCAGGCCGCGCAGTTGCACGCGCACCTTGGCCTGCATGGTGTCCACGGTGAGCACGTCCTGCCCGCCCAGCAGGCCCATGGTGGCGCCGCCGCGCGTGGCCGAGTCGGCCACGGCCACGGCGCGGTGCTGCAGCAAGGTGGCGTCGGTGATCGGTTCGGGCACAGCGGCCAGCGGGTGGTGCGGCGCCACGACGTAGATGAAGAGCACGTCGCCCAACGGTGCCTGCTGCAGGCCCGCGATGCTGGCGCCGGACACCGACACCCCGATGGCCAGGTCCGCGCGGCCCGATGTCAGTGCCTCCAGCGTGCCGGTCATGATGCCGTCGCGCAGCTTCAGGCGCGTGGGCGGGGCCATGGCGTAGAACGCATCCACCAGCTCCAGCATGGTGTGGGGCGAGATGATGCCGTCGACCGAGATGGTGAGCTGCGGCTCCCAGCCCGTGGCCACGCGGCGCACGCGGTGGGCCACCGCGTCGATGTCCTGCAGCAGCCGCGCACCTTCGCGCAAAAGCTCCACGCCCGCCTCGGTGGGCTTGGCCTGGCGTGCGCTGCGGTCAAAGAGCAGCACATCCAGCGCGTCCTCGATCTGCCGCACCCGGTAGGTGAGGGCGCTGGGCACCAGCCCCAGCTGCCGCGCCGCCGCGGCAAAGCTGCCGGCCTCGGCGATCACCTGCAGCATGGCGAGCGCATCGGGGGTGAGGACATCGCGTGCGTTTTGCATGGTTGCCCCATGGTAATTCAATTTTTTTGAATATTGCCATCAATCCGGCAGCGCCTGCCACGGCGCACGCCGCCCTACAGTGAGGGCTTGAAAGGGGCACGCACCATGCTGACTGTTCGCAAATCCCAGGACCGCGGCCATGCCGACCATGGCTGGCTCCAGTCGTTCCACAGCTTTTCGTTCGCGGGCTACTACGACCCCGAGCACATGGGCTTTGGCAACCTGCGCGTGATCAACGAAGACCGCATTGCCGCCGGCACGGGCTTCGGCACGCACGGCCACCGCGACATGGAGATCATCAGCTACGTGCTGTCGGGCGAGCTGGCCCATAAGGACAGCATGGGCAACATCGTGGGCATACCGCCCGGCGACGTGCAGTTGATGAGCGCGGGCTCGGGCGTGACGCACAGCGAGTTCAACCATGCCGAAGGCCAGAGCACGCACTTCCTGCAGATCTGGATCGAGCCCAACGTGCGCGGCATTGCGCCGAGCTACGCCCAAAAGAGCTTTGCAGAGTCCGGCAAGCGCGGCGCGCTGCGGCTGGTGGCGTCGCCCGATGGCGCGCAGGACTCCGTGCGCATCCATGCCGACGCTGCGGTGTACGCGGGCTTGCTCGACGCGCAAGAGGCCGTCACACTGGCGCTGAACCCCGCACGCAAGACCTATGTGCACCTGATCCGCGGTGCGCTCAAGGTCAACGGACAACCCCTGTCGGGCGGCGATGCCGCGCTGATGGAAAACGAAACCGCCTTGTCGTTGACCCATGGCCACGACGCCGAGGTGCTGGTGTTTGACCTGGCCGCCTGAAGCTTCACCCACCCGGTGTTCGCACCGTTCTTTTTCTTTTCATCCACACCATCCACCTGAGGAGTCCACCATGCTCGCCAACCTGCAAAACCCCTTCGCCCTGGCGTCCCGCTTCCTGCTGGCGGCACTGTTCCTGCCTGCGGGCATCAGCAAGATCACCGGCTTTGCTGGCACGGTCGGCTACATCACGTCCGTGGGCCTGCCCATGCCGACGGTGGCGGCCGCCGTGGCCGCCGCGGTCGAGGTGCTGGGCAGCCTGGCGCTGATCTTCGGCTTCGGCACGCGCTTTGCGGCCCTGGCGCTGGCGGTGTTCACCCTGGTGGCGAGCTTCTTCTTCCACGCCTACTGGAGCCTGCCGGCCGACAAGCAAATGATGCAGCAGCTCATGTTCTTCAAGAACGTGGCGGTGAGCGGTGGCCTGCTGGCTTTGGTGGCCTTTGGCGCCGGTGGCTGGAGCCTGGACGCACGCCGCGGCGAACGCTGATGCGATGCAACCCCCTTGCCTTGGCCGCGCGCAGTCGGCGCGGCTGCGGTGAAGGGAGCGCTGAGGCGGGGTGAGCGACGGTATCGTGCTTCGCTCGGCCCCTTCGCCGGCCTGACGGGCTGGCATTTCCTTTCGTTTTAAACCCCTTTGAGGAGTTTCTCCATGGCACAGATCGCAGTTGTTTACCACTCTGGCTACGGCCACACCCAGCGCCTGGCCCAGGCCGTGGCGGACGGCGCAGGCGCCGAGCTCATCGCCATCGATGCCGATGGCAACCTGCCCGAAGGCGGCTGGGAGACGCTGGCCGCTGCCAGCGCCATCATCTTCGGCACGCCCACCTACATGGCCGGCCCGAGCTGGCAGTTCAAGAAGTTTGCCGACGCGTCGTCCAAGCCCTGGTTCGGCCAGGCCTGGAAGGACAAGCTGTTTGCCGGCTTCACCAACAGTGCCAGCATGAACGGCGACAAGCAGATCACGCTGGACTACCTGTACCACCTGGCCATGCAGCACGGCGGCCTGTGGGTGGGCAACGGCATGATGCCGGCCAACTCCAAGGCCGCGACGCGCGACGACGTGAACTGGATGGGCTCCTTCAGCGGCGCGATGTCGCAGTCGCCCTCCGATGCGTCGGCCGCAGAGATGTTCCCGGGCGACCTGGAAACCGGCCGTCAGTTCGGCCAGCGCGTGGCCGCCGCGGCGCAGCGCTGGGCGCGCTGAGCCAGCACCGCGACGGCACTGAACCTGCGCCGGATGGCGCTACAGTGCCAGCGACCTGAAAAACTACCAAGGCGCACAAGGAACCTATGGCAATCGAACTGCAGCGCATTCCCGGCGCGCCCATGGCCCAGGCCGTTCACATCCGCAGCCACGAATTCGTGGCGGATGCCAGCGTGGAAGAGGGCGGGGCCGATGGCGGCCCCAGCCCGCACGACCTGTACGACGCGGCACTGGGTGCCTGCAAGGCGCTCACCGTGCTGTGGTACGCCCGGCGCAAGGGCCTGCCGGTGGAAGACGTGAAGACCGTGATCGAGCGCGACGCCTCGGCCGAGCGCGCGGGCACCTACCGCCTGACCGCACGCCTGCAGATCAGCGGCAACCTGACCGACGCACAGATCGTCGAGCTGGAAACCGTGGCGCACAAGTGCCCGGTGCACAAGCTCATGACCACGGTCACCACCGAGATCGACACCACGGTGGAGCGCATGGCATGAGCGCCGTGCCCCGCCGCCTGACACCCACCCGCACCGCAGTGCGCTGCACGGAGATGTACCCATGAGCGATGCCATCCTGCAACTGAAAGGCCAGGCCAAGGACCTGGGCGGCGGCTTCACCGTGCGCCGCTTGCTGCCGGCGGTGCAACGCCAGGCGGTCGGGCCGTTCTTGTTCTTCGACCACTTCGGCCCCGTGACCGTGGTGCCGGGCGACAGCCACGACGTGCGCCCCCACCCGCACATCGGGCTGGCGACGGTGACGTACCTGTTCTCGGGCGCGATCATGCACCGCGACAGCCTGGGCTATGTGCAGCAGATCGAGCCGGGCGCCATCAACTGGATGACCGCCGGCCGCGGCATCGTGCATTCCGAGCGCCGCCCCGAAAGCCTGGTGGACAAGACCTATGTGAACCACGGCATCCAGCTGTGGACCGCACTGCCCGTGGCGCACGAAGAAGCCGAGCCATCGTTCGTGCACACGCCGTCGGCAGACATCCCGGAAGTGCGGGTGGGCGAAGCGACGGTGCGCGTGCTGATCGGCAGCGCATTCGGCCAGGCGTCGCCCGTGGCGACGTATTCGCCCACGGTGTACCTGGACGTGCAATTGCCCGCCGGGGCCACGCTGGAGATACCCGCGCTGGCGCAGGAGATGGCGGTGTACACCGTGGACAGCCCGGTGCAGCTCAACGGCGAGGCCGTGGGTGCCCAGCTGCTCGCGGTGATGGATGCAGGCCAGGCCATGCATCTGTCCGCGCCCGGCGAGGCGGCCGCGCGCCTCATGGTGATCGGCGGCGACGCGCTGGAGGCCCCGCGCCACATGTGGTGGAACTTCGTCTCCAGCCGCAAGGAGCGCATCGTGCAGGCGGCAGCCGACTGGGAGGCCCAGAGCATGGGCCAGGTACCGGGCGAGGTGGAATGGATTCCGCTGCCCGAGCGCCGCTTCAAGCCCTGACAGGGCGCGGCGCGGGCGGATGCCGGGGACCACAGGCACCCGGCATCTGTCGGCGGGCATCCGGTCAAAACAACCCCTGCCGCCCGCTGGCAGGGCGCTGGGTGCTCATTTTTCAATAGCAGTCGTGTTTGACCGGTGGTGGTGCTGCCCACGGCACCCGCCGAACTGTGACCGCTTCAGGCTGTGCCGGTGGCGGGTGGCAGTGATGTCGACGCTGCGGCAGCGTCACTGGCGCCGGTGCCTGCTGCCTTGCTGGCGATATCGCGCACAGGGGTGGTCGCATCGGCCGACAGGTCACTGGTCAGCACCGCCCGTTCATCGAACACGAAGCAGCCGCCGTGGTAGTGCGCGCCATCGGTGAGCTCGAAGTACTTGAGGATGCCGCCTTCGAGCTGGTAGACGTGCGGCAGGCCTTCCTCGTGCATGAGGATGGCGGCCTTTTCGCAGCGGATGCCGCCGGTGCAAAAGCTCACCACGGTCTTGTCCCGCAGTTCCTCCTTGTGCGCCCGCAGGGCCGGGGGGAACTCGGTGAACTTGTCGATGCGCCAGTCGATGGCGTTGTCGAAGGTGCCCTGGTCCACCTCGAACGCGTTGCGCGTGTCCAGCGTCACCACTTCGCGGCCCGCGTCATCGTGTCCCTGGTCCAGCCAGCGGTGCAGCGTGGCGGGGTCGACCGACGGCGCGCGGCCCGCGGCGGGCTGGATGGTCGGGTGGTCCATGCGGATGATCTCGCGCTTGACCTTGACCAGCATCTTGCGAAACGGCACCGCCGCAGACCAGCTCTCCTTGGGGTCCAGGTCGGCAAAGCGCGCATCGGTGCGCAGCGCATCGACAAAGCCGCGCACGGCGTCGGCAGGCCCCGCCAGAAAGAAGTTGATGCCTTCTTCTGCCAGCAGGATGGTGCCTTTGAGTCCGGCCGCGGTGGCGCGGGCGTGCAGCAGGTCGCGCAGCGCTGCCGCATCGGGCAGGGGCACGAACTTGTAGCAGGAGATGTTGAGGATGGTGTCGGTGGAGTTCACGGCAAATGGAGCATTGCGGCGGCGCTGAAGGGGCGGGCCTGTCGTACTGCGCAACGTATGACTGTGCGGTCGCCTGGGCGGCGGTGATACGGCGGCGGCCTGTATGCCCAGGCACCGCATAACCGCACGGTGCTTCGGCGCCAGCCCACCTGCAGGTTCAGGCTCACGGCGCCGTCAGGTCACGGGCGTCAGCAGGGCGCCTTCGATCTTGTTGGCCAGCTGGGCAATCGCCAGGGCGGCCGGGCAACCGGGGGTTTGCAGCAGCAGCAACTGGCGGCGCATCACGGCGTCGCGCACGGACGGGTCGGCGGGGATGTCGCCCATGTGGATGAGCCGCATCGGGCGGCCCGACTCGGTGCTCACGAATCGATCCAGCACCTGCTGCAGCTGGCTGGCAATGGCGCGGCCATCACCGGCGCGCGCCGCCTGGTTGATGACCATGCGCACGTGCTGGCGCTTTTGCTGCATGGCCAGCACCTTGATGGCGGCGTAGGCGTCGGTCAGCGAGGTGGGCTCGGGCGTGGCCACGACCAGCACCTCGGAGGCGAGCGAAATCGAGAACAGCACCACGTCGGAAATGCCGGCACCGGTGTCCAGCAGCACCACGTCGTACTGCGGGGTCAGCGCCTGGATGACGCTCAGGAACTGGCCGCGCACCTCCGGCGTCAGGCGCGAATATTCCACCATGCCGGAGCCGGCCAGCAGCACATTGAAGCCGCCGGGCGCCTGTATGACGGCTTGGTCGAGCGTGGCCTTGCCGGTGAAGACATCGTGCAGCGTGATCTTGGGGTGCAGGTTCAGCACCACGTCCAGGTTGGCCAGCCCGAGGTCGGCGTCGAGCACCAGCACACGGTGGCCGCGGCGGGTGAGGGCGGCGGCCAGGTTGGCCGATACGAAGGTCTTGCCCACGCCGCCCTTGCCGCTGGTGATGGCGATGATGCGGGCGCCGCCGGGCGTCTGGGCCTGGGGCATGGCGTGGCCGGCAGGGGCTGCCGGCGATGGGGGTTGGGGGGACAGCGCGTCGCTCATCTTCTAACTTTCAGTAGGCGCTGCCTGTTGGTGGGTCCAGTGGGGGCAGGTCGCCCCAGCCCGAGGGAGTGTAGAGCGGGCCGAACAACAGGCTTTTCTCTTCGGCACTGACGGTGCTGTCAGGTTGCTCCTCGATGCTGATGCGGTTGCGGCCCCCGGCCTTGGCTTCGTAGAGCTGCTGGTCAGCGCGGTCGGTCCACAGCAGCGTGGTGGAGCGGATCCACTGCATGGCGAATGCGCCGCCAATGCTCACGGTGATGTTGAGCTCGACCGAACCCGAGACCCGGATCGGCGTATTGGCCACGGCACGGCGAATGCGCTCGGCCACCACGCTGCCGAAGCCGGCCTGGCAGGCCGGCAGCACCACGGCGAATTCTTCGCCGCCGTAGCGGGCCAGGGTGTCCATGGGGCGCACGCAGGCGTCCAGGGTGCGGGCCACCGACTGCAGCACGATGTCGCCGGCCAGGTGGCCGTGCGTGTCGTTCACCTTCTTGAAGTGGTCGATGTCCAGCATGAGCAGCAGCGCGGCTTCGCCGGAGCGCGTCACGCGGTCGATCTCGCGTTCGAGCACCGCCCGGAAATGGCGGCGGTTGGCCAGCCCGGTGAGCGGATCTTTCAGCGAGAGTTCGCACAGCCCGTCGATCAGGCTTTGCAGGTAGCTCGCCGGCACGTCCTGGCGCAGTGCAGCTTCGCTGCCGCCAGCCTGAGCCACCAGCGCGTGGGCAGTATCCAGGCGGAGGTCGCGCAGATCTACAAGATGAGAGGCTGCAGAATCAGACACAAATCGGAGCAAAAAGAGTTTGGGAAGTGTACCAGCGCCCCAGCAAAAAGAGGGCCAGCCGCTGGCATAGGTTTAAACCCGCATCACGCAGCGCCAGCAGGCCGGGACAGCTGCTGAAGGGCCATCAGCGCTTCGGTGTCCGTGCGGTACATCGCCAGGCCCGAACCCGGCTCCAGCAGGCCCGCCTGGCGCAGCACCCTCTCGGCGGGCAGCTTGAGGCCGCTCACGTGCAGCGTGCCGCCGCGCGCGCGCATCAGCGCCAGCAGCTGCGCGAAGGTCTCCACACCGGTCACGTCGACCCGGTTGATGGGCTGGGCCAGCAGGCACAGGTGCACGACGTCGGGGTGGGCGGCCATGTGCTCGTTCACCCACCGCTCCAGGGCGCTGGCGGACGCGAAATCCAGTTCTGCGTCCATGCGCAGGGCCAGCAACTGGGGCGCCAGGGGCGGCAGGTGCCACAGGTGGCGGTCGCGCAGGCTGCCGTCCGGGTGCAGGCCCACCTCGATGATGCGCGGGTGCAGCCGCTGGTACAGGAAGTGGCTCAGGTTCATCAGCAGCCCCACCAGCACGCCCCAGTACATGCGCGGCGCGGTGGCCAGCGTGAGGGCAAAGGTAACCCCGCCGATCACCGCCTCCACCCGGGACACGCGCCACAGGCGCAGCAGCGTGCCGGGCTTGATGAGGCTGGTGACCGCCGTCACCACCACCGCCGCCAGTACCGACTGCGGCACGTGGTACAGCGCCGGCGTGAGCCACAGCAGCACCACCAGCACCAGGCCGATGGCGAACAGCGTCGCCCAGCCGCTCTTGGCGCCGGCATACAGGTTGATGGCCGAGCGCGAGAACGACGCGCTGGTGGCAAAGCTGCCGCACAGCCCGCTGCTGATCTTGGCCAGGCCCTGGCCGATCAGGTCCTGGTTCTCGTTCCAGCGCTCGCCGGAACGCTGGCTTTCGACCTTGGCGCTGGAGGCGGTCTCCAGAAAGCTCACCAGCGTGACCACCAGCACCGGCATGACCAGCGCGGCAAAGCCAGACCAGGGCAGGGCGCCCGGCCAGTACGGCGCGGGCAGGCCGGACGGCAGGGCGCCCACCACGGCGCCGCCCGCGTCCGCATACCCGAGCGCCCAGCTCAGCGCGCCCGCTGCCCCCACCACGACGATGGCGGCGGGGAAGTTGGGGCGCCAGCGGCGCGCCAGCATCAGCAAGGCCAGGCTGCCGAGCCCGAAGGCCGCCGCCGTGAGATCGAAGAGCCCGGGCGAGGGGGTGGACAGCAAGGCCCCCCAGTCGGCCCGCAGGCCCGTGAGCGCCGCCAGCTGCGAGCCCAGGATCAGCAACGCCGCCGCCTGCGTGAACCCGCTCAGAACCGGCGAGGTGACGAGGTTGAGCAGCCAGCCGAAGCGCGCCAGACCCATCACCAGCTGCAGCAGGCCGGACAGCAGCGCCATCCAGGCCGCCATGGCCACCCACTGCGCGCTGCCCGGCTCCGCCAGGCCGGTCAGCGAGGCGCCGATGAGCAAGCTGGTGAGCGCCGTGGGGCCCACGCCCAGGCGGGTCGACGAACTGAACAGCACGGCCACCAGCGCAGGGATGAGCGAGGCGTAGATGCCGGTGATCAGCGGCATGCCGGCCAGTGCGGCGTAAGCCACCCCCTGCGGCACGAGCATCAGGCCGACGGTCATGCCGGCCCAGAACTCCCCCTTGATCAGGCTGCGGTCAGGACGGGGCCACGAGAGAAAGGGGAGCCAGCGGGCCAGGGAAATGCGCGACATGCTGCGATTGTCGCGCCTGGCGAAGGCCGGTTTTGACTGCGCAGGCAGGGGCGGGTGTCCTACAGAGGGTTCAGGGCCGTCCGACCCGGCGGGTGAAGGGGGCTGCCTACAGTTCGATCCATATCCCAACCCAAGGAGTCTGACCATGAACACCACCGCGATTTCCCACCGTCCCGCACACCGCATCGCCAGCATCCTGGCTGTGAGCGCACTGGCCCTGGGCCTGTCGGCCTGCGGCAAGAACGAAGAGCCCACCGTGGGCCAGCGCCTGGATTCGGCCGTCGAAAAGACGGAGCAGGCCGCAGCTGACGCCCGCGTCAAGGCTGAAGCCGCGATGCAGAACGCCGAAAACAAGATGGAGCAAAGCGCCGCCAACGCAGAAGTCTCTGCCAAGCAGGCCGCCAACAACGCCAAGGGCGCCATCGATGACGCCACCATCACCGCCAAGGTGAACGCTGACCTGGCCAAGGACCCCGATCTGAGCGCGCTCAAGATCAACGTCGACACCGTCAACGGCAAGGTCACCTTGAACGGCCCCGCTCCCACCACCGTGGCCCGCGAGCGTGCCGAAACCATCGCCAAGGCTGTGGACGGCGTGACCGCCGTGAACAACCAGCTGGTGGTCAGCGCCAGCTGATCCACCAACGGCGCCCTCCAGCGCCACTGAAGGTACCGCGCGCCGCGCGGGGTTTGAGGCCCCGCGCGGCGCGCTACCATGGCCGGATGAAAGACGCACATTCCGAGCAGTTGGCGACCCGCATCGTCCACCACGACTACGTTCCTCCCGGCGACTTCGTCTCGCCCCAGCCGGGGGTCTTCAAGGCTTCCACCGTCATCTTCCCCAACGTGGCTGCGATGCGGTCGCGGGAATGGAAGGACAAGAGCGGCTACACCTACGGCCTGCACGGCACCCCCACGACCTTCATCCTGGAAGAGCGCTTGTGCACGCTCGAAGGCGGCCTGCAGTGCCTGCTGGTCCCGAGCGGACTGGCGGCCATCGCCAATGTCGCCCTGGCGCTGCTCAAGCCCGGCGACGAGGTGTTGATCCCTGACAACGCCTACGGCCCCAACAAAGACCTCGCCAACGGCGAACTGCGCCGCTTCGGCATCACCCATGCCTTCTACGACGCCCTCGACCCGGCCGACTTGGCCGCGCGCATCACGCCCGCGACCAAGCTGGTGTGGCTGGAGGCCGCGGGCTCGGTAACGCTGGAGTTTCCGGACCTGTGCGAACAGGTGCGCATTTGCCGCGCGCGGGGCGTGACCACGGCGCTGGACAACACCTGGGGCGCGGGCCTGGCGTTTGCGCCGTTCGATCTTCTGGGCGACGGCACCCTGGGCGTGGACATCTCGGCCCACGCATTGACCAAATACCCCAGCGGCGGCGGCGACGTGCTCATGGGCAGTGTGATCACCCGCGACGTGGGGCTGCACATGAAGCTCAAGCTCACCCACATGCGCCTGGGCCTTGGGGTAGCGGGCAATGATGCCGAGGCCGTGCTGCGCGCGCTGCCCAGCATCGGCCTGCGCTACCGCGCCCATGACGAGGCGACCCGCCAGCTGGCGCGCTGGATGCAGCAGCAGCCCGCGGTGGCCCAGGTGCTGCACCCGGCCCTGGAAGGATCGCCCGGCCACGCGCACTGGAAGGCCCTGTGCGGCAGTGCCAACGGCGGCCAGGGGGCGGCGGCCGGTTTGTTCAGCGTGCTGTTCGACGCGCGCCACACCCAGGCGCAGGTGGATGCTTTCTGCGACGGCCTGCGCTGGTTCAAGCTCGGCTACAGCTGGGGCGGGCCGATGAGCCTGGTGGTGCCCTACGAGCTGCCCAGCATGCGCAGCCAGAGCACGCAGCACCTGCGGCAGGGCACGCTGGTGCGCTTCTCGGTGGGGCTGGAGGCGGTGCAAGACCTGCAAAACGACCTGCAGCAGGCGATGGAGCGCGCGTTCACGCAGTGATGCCTTGCGCCGCGTGAAGGGCGGGGAAGGGTGACGGAGGGCGATGTACGGCGGCGAGGGGCGGGGTGGTAGTTTCCTCAGTGGCGCCCCGGCGCTGGCGGGCTTAGTGTGGCGGCATGACTGCCACATCTCCCACGCCCGTGCCCGTGCCCGACGCGTCTGCGCCATCGCAGGCCCAGTGCGCGGAGGCGATTGCGGGGCAGGCGCTGCATGACACTGCTGCGCCCATTGCGCTGCGACGGCTGCATGCGGCAGACCCTTTTCGCTGGCTGCTGCGCGGCCTGCACGACATGCGCGCTGCGCCGGGCATCGCGGTGTTCTATGGCGTGTGCTTCTGGGGCATGGCGATGCTGCTGGGCTGGGTGTTGCGCACCCGCCCTGAATACACCATGTCCCTGGCCAGCGGCTGCCTGCTGCTCGGCCCCTTCCTGGCGATGGGCCTGTACGACACCAGCCGCCGCCGCGAGGCCGGCCAGCGGCCGCAACTGAGCGAATCGCTGACCTGCTGGGACAGCCACATGGGCAGCATGGGCATGCTGGTGCTGGTGCTCGTGGTGCTGGAGCTTTTGTGGGGCCGCGCGTCGCTCGTGGTGTTTGCGGTGTTCTTCAACACCGGCATGCCATCGACCACAGGCGTGCTCGATGCCGTGTTCAACCCGCAGAACTGGAGCTTCGTGGCGGTCTACGCGGTGGTGGGCGGCGTGTTCGCGGCGCTGGTGTTTTCAACCTCCGTCGTCTCCATCCCGATGATTCTGGACCGCGACACCGATGCGCTCACGGCCGGCATCACCAGCGTGCGCGTGGTGCTGGAGAACGCGGTGGTCATGCTGCTGTGGGGCGCACTTATCACGGCCATCGTCGGGCTGTCGTTGTGGTTCTGGGGCGTACCCCTGCTGCTGGCAGGGCCGCTGCTCGGCCACGCGAGCTGGCACGCCTACCGGGCGTCGGTAGCGCCGCCTGGCTTGTCAGGCATTGCACCGGGCCTTGGGGGCGATCGCGTTGGGGTACCGCTGCCATGAGGTGCTGCGGCGGGCCCTGCAGGGGCGCCCGCCCGTGTGCGCCACCCTGCGCTCGGCCCGCAAGATTTTTACGGCTTTGGTGCCCTGGAGGCCAGCACCATCTGCCGTTTGCAGGCCACGCCTGGCATCCAATGGTGGCAGGGCACTTGCAAGGGCCCAAAGGGCGCAGGGCAGCTTCTTGGTGGCATGAATCCACGCCCAGTTCATGCTGTTACAGTGGGCCATTACTTCAGGAAGCAACTACCTTGGCAACACCCAACTACGGATACGAAAAACGCCAGCGCGAACTCGCCAAAAAGCAGAAAAAGGAAGAAAAGCTGAGGGCCAAGTCCCAGCGCCGGCCGGAAGACCCGCCCGAGGAGAACTCCGGCGAGGGCGGCCAGCCCGGTGGGGATGCACCAGCGCCCGGCCAGCCCGGCGGCGCCGGCGCCTGACCTCAGCGCAGCAGTTTCTTCAGCTCCGGCCACACGTTGGCCAGCATCTGCGGGTGCGCTTCGGCGCGCGGGTGGATGCGGTCGGGCTGGAACAGGCGGGTCGGGTCCGGGCCATCCGCCACACCTTTCAGGAAGAAAGGCACCACCGCCGCCTTGCGGGCCTGCGCCACCGTGGTGAACAGGGCCGCGAACTTGTTGGCGTAGTCGGTGCCATAGTTGGGCGGCACCTGCATGCCCACCAGCAGGACCTTGGCGCCAGCCTTTTGCGCAGCCTCCGTCATGGCGGTCAGATTTTCTTGCGTATTCTTGAGCGGCAGCCCGCGCAGGGCGTCGTTGCCCCCCAGCTCGATCACCACGTGCGTGGGCTGGTGCTGCGCCAGCAGCGCCATCAGGCGCGAGCGGCCGCCCGAAGTGGTCTCGCCGCTCACGCTGGCGTTCACCACGGTGGCGGCGAGCTTTTCCTGGGCCAGCTGTTTTTCCAGCAGGGCCACCCAGCCGGTGCCACGGGCCAGTCCATATTCGGCGCTGAGCGAGTCGCCCAGCACCAGGATCAGGGGTTGCGTGCGCGGCTTGGTGGGGGCCGGGGCCACGGGTGTCTTGGCCGAGGACTGCGCCAGCGCAGCGGGGGCGCAAATCCCCACCGCGAGGCCGAGAGTGGCGCTCAGGATAAAGTGGCGCCGGTGCGTCAATCCGATCAAAGTAAAAAACCTTTCATGTCCGAATCCCTCTCATCCCCTGTGGCGGCGGCCACTGCCGCTGCATCTGCCACACCGATTATTGCCGTCGAGCATGTGTTCAAGTCGGTGACGGATTCCACCGGCACGCTCGACATTCTGCGGGATATCGATTTCCGCCTGGCGCCCAGGGAAACGGCGGCGATCGTGGGGGCATCGGGTTCGGGCAAGAGCACGCTGCTGTCGATCATTGCGGGCCTGGACACGCCCACCCGCGGTACGGTGCGGCTCGACGGGCATGACCTCTTCGCGATGGACGAGGATTCGCGCGCCGCGCTGCGTGCGCAGAAGGTCGGCTTCGTGTTCCAGAGCTTTCAGCTCATGGGCAACCTCACGGCGCTCGAAAACGTGATGCTGCCGCTGGAGCTGGCCAACC
Source organism: Acidovorax sp. NPDC077693 (assembly GCF_044542805.1). Lineage (NCBI taxonomy): Bacteria > Pseudomonadati > Pseudomonadota > Betaproteobacteria > Burkholderiales > Comamonadaceae > Acidovorax > Acidovorax sp. NPDC077693. Next base: position 90,929 of record NZ_JBITVD010000012.1, read on the forward strand.
GCCGCGATGCGCGCAAGGCCGCGGCCGACATGCTGCAGCGCGTGGGATTGGGCCAACGCCTGGGCCACTACCCCAAGGTGCTGTCCGGCGGCGAGCAGCAGCGTGTGGCGTTGGCACGGGCCTTCGTGGTGCACCCCGCCGTGCTGCTGGCCGACGAGCCCACGGGCAGCCTGGACTTCGCCACTGGCGAGACCATCATGCAGCTGATGTTCGACCTGAACCGCGAGCAGGGCACGACGCTGGTGCTGGTCACGCACGACCGCGCCATCGCCGCGCAGTGCGAGCGGCGCATCACCATCGAAGCGGGCCGCGTGGTGTAGGACCCGCACGGCAACGCAACGCGCCATGGCGAATCGCCTCGCCGTGCACCTCACCGAGCGCAGGATAGGGCTGCACACCGTGTGCACGGCCCGTACCCGCAGGGGCCGCACGCGCCGCATTCAGGTCTTTTTCGGCACCTCCCGCGCTTCCAACAAGCGCGAGCAGCTATTTAATTGATAGCAACGTGACGGGCACCCCTGCTGCCAGCGGATAATCGCCCGATGTCCAGCCCCAAAGTTCTCTTCGGCTTTCACGCCGTGGGCGTGCGTTTGAAGACCGCGCCGAAATCCGTCATCGAGATTTACTACGAAGTCACGCGGCGCGATGCCCGCATGCGCCAGTTCCTCGACCGCGCCCGCGAGGCCGGTGCCCGCCTGATCGAAGCCGACAGCGAGCGCATCGCCAAGCTGGCCGGCAGCCACGGCCACCAGGGCGTGGCCGCGCGGGTCGAGCCGGTAGCCCAGATCACCTCGCTCGATGAACTGCTCGAAAACCTCGAGGCCGCGGGCGTCGAGCAGCCCTTGCTGCTGGTGCTCGACGGCGTGACCGACCCGCACAACCTGGGCGCCTGCCTGCGCGTGGCCGACGGCGCGGGCGCGCACGCGGTGATCGCCCCCAAGGACCACGCGGTGGGCATCAACGCCACCGTGGCCAAGGTGGCCAGCGGTGCGGCCGAGACCATGCCGTACTTCATGGTGACCAACCTGTCGCGCACGCTGAACGAGCTCAAGGAGCGCAACATCTGGTGCATCGGCACCAGCGACGATGCGCCCAAGACCATTTACCAGGTGGACCTCAAAGGCCCCGTGGCCCTGGTGCTGGGCGCCGAGGGCGACGGCATGCGCCAGCTCACCCGCAAGAACTGCGACGAGCTGGTCAGCATCCCCATGAAAGGCGCGGTCGAGAGCCTGAACGTCTCGGTGGCCAGCGGTGTCTGCCTGTACGAGGCGCTGCGCCAGCGGACATGAAACACCACCCGAGCCACTGTGCGTCTGGCGCCCCGCCGATGGCAGGGCATGGGACGGCATGCGGTGGCTCGGTGAGTCGCATTCCTCGGGCACGCGGGCTTCGGCACACCGCCCTCAATCACATGCCACCAGTGGCGCGCAGAGCGCGGGGCTACTGACATGCTGGACATCGCCCGATCCTGGGTTCAGCAAGCGCAGCGCATTGCGGTGCTGACCGGGGCGGGCGTGAGTGCGGAGTCGGGCGTGCCCACCTTCCGCGATGCGCAGACCGGCTATTGGGCGCAGTTTCGCGCCGAAGAGATGGCCACGGAAGAGGGCTTTCGCAACCACCCGGAACGCGTGTGGAACTGGTACCAGTACCGCCGCGACCTGTTGGGCGGCGTGCAGCCCAATGCGGCGCACTGGGCACTGGCCGACTTCGAGCAGCAACACCCGGGCCGGCTCACCCTGATCACCCAGAACGTCGACGGATTGCACCAGCGGGCGGGCAGCAGCGGCGTGCTGTGCCTGCACGGCGACATCCTGGAGAACCGATGGCTCGACACCCCGCGCGCGTGCTGCCACATTGCGGACGCGGTCCAGGGAGAGCCACCGTACTGCGACCGCTGCGGCAACCTGGTGCGGCCCGGCGTGGTGTGGTTCGGCGAAGCTTTGCCCCATGACACGTTCGCCGCTGCGCAGCTGGCCGTCCACCAGTGCGCGTTGATGCTGGTCATCGGCACGGCAGGCGCCGTGTACCCGGCCGCGGGGCTGGCGCGCCAGGCGCGGTCTGCCGGGGCGCGGGTGGTGGTGCTCAACCCGGCGCCGAGCGAGCTCGATGATGCTGCGCATGCCGTGCTGCGTGGCACGGCGGGCAGCTTGCTGCCGCAGTTGCTGGCGGTGTGACCCACGCCACGGTCGCTCAGTCTGTCTTCCAGGCCACAGGCCGTGAACCGCTGCACAGCGCGCAACGGCCTCGTTCTCCTTCGCACTTTTCGGCTGCCTGGCCGGCCGGCTGCTGATCGCCTCTGGCCGCGGTAGAGAGCTGCCCCTAGGGACCCTCTGCACGAATCATCGCGCCGTGTGCATCTGCGGTCTCGGGCGGCCTGCGGCGTTGCCAATACTCGCAATAGCTACGGCTATTGCTGCGTCTTGCGCCTTGCACTCCATCCCGATCCGCAGCGCACACTTGGCAGCTCGATGCGTGCAGAGGATCCCTGGCGGTTTCGTTGCAGGAATGCGGCGTCGTGTCGCACAGCGGACACCGGCCGGGCAGGCACAGCCTGTAGCCTGCGCCACCTTTCACATTTTGTTTCCGTTACCTTTGGGGCGTTCCACACCATGAGCCGTCGTCACTTTCTTCTGCGTGCCACCCAGGTCGCTGCTGCCACCGGGCTTCCCGCATGGGCCCACACCGCGATGGCGGCTGAAGAGGCGCTCACGGCCAAGTCGGTGACGCTGGGCTGTTCCATCGCGCTGACCGGCCCGCTGGGCCAGGCCGGCATCGAGCAGCTGGCGGGCATGAAGGCCGCGTTCGCCGAAGTGAACGCCGCAGGCGGCGTGCACGGCCGCGAGATTCGCATGGAGGTGAAGGACGACGGCTACGTGGCCGCCCGCACCCTGAAGAACGTGACGGACATGGTGGACGCCCAGTCGGTGTTCGCGCTGATCTCGCCACTGGGCACGGCCAATACCGCGTCCATCCTGCCGCTGGTCGAGTCCAAGGGCATCCCGACCGTGGGGCCGGTGACCGGCGCCACCTCGCTGCGCGCCGCTGGCAACCGCCACGTGTTCTTCCTGCGCCCCACCTACCGCGAAGAAACGCAGCGCCTGGTCAAGCAGATCGTGGACATGGGCCTCAAGCGCATTGCCGTGGTGTACTTGGACAACCCTTTCGGCAAGGAAGTGCTCAAGGACATGTCTGCCGCACTGGACGAGATCAAGGTCGAGCGCGGTGGCGAATTTGCGCTGGCGGTGGATGGCAAGAACGGCGCCGAGCTGGCCGACAAGGTCGCCGCCGAGCGCCCGGGCGCCGTGCTGCTGGCCACCACGGGCACCGCCAACACGGCGTTTGTGCAGGCGTTTCGCGCCAAGGCCCAGGGCGTGCCGCTGGCGGGCCTGTCGGTCACGGTGATCGCGTCCGAGATGCCCAAGCTCGCTGCCTCCACGCGCGGCCTGGCGCTGGTGCAGGTGTTTCCGGATGCCAACTCGCAAAAATCGGTGGCGGTGCGCAAGTTCCAGACGACCATGAAGGCCGTGGGCGCCAATGCGGCGTTCCTGAACAGCGGCAGCGCGCTCGAAGGCTGGTTCAACGGCCAGATCATGATCGAGGGCCTGAAGAACGCGGGCAAGGACCTCACGCGCGACCGCCTGCGCGCGGGCCTGGCGGGCATTCGGGCGCTGTCGTTCGGCGACTTCAACGTCGGCTTTGGCAACAAGGCACCGTACATCGGCTCGGACGCGATCTACCTGGCGGTGTACGCCGAGAACGGCCGGCGCATCAGTTGACCGGCCCCTGGTCACTCGTCACTCGTCGCTGATCACTGATCACTGATCAATAGTTTTCAGCAACGAGCTGTCCATGGCGGGCGGCGCCCCCTGGAGCATCGCCTTTCAGGGGTGACCTGCAGTGACCTGCAGTGACCTGCAGCGATCAGCTCTGCGCGCTGGTCGCGTTGAGCTCTGCCAACGTGGCGTCGTCCAGCACCAGCTGCGCGGCCTTCACCAGCTCCTGCAATTGGCCCAGGGACGTGGCGCTGGCAATCGGCGCGACGATGGCGGGCTGGCGCATTTGCCAGGCCACCGCCACCTGCCCGGGTGTGGCGTCGTAGCGCTGTGCCACCGCATCCAGCGCCGCCAGAATGCGCAGGCCCCGGTCGTTGAGGTACTTGGCAGTCGTGTTCGTGCCGCGGGCACTTTTGGCCGCATCGGCCGGTGTGCGGTACTTGCCTGTCAAGAAACCTGCGGCCAGGGCATAGAAGTTGATCACGCCCACGCCGTGCTCCACGCACAACGGCTGCAGCGCGTCTTCGAACACCGCGCGGTCGTACAGGTTGAACAGCGGCTGCAGGCTTTCGTAGCGGGGCAGGTGCAGGCGCTCGCTGGTCTGCAGGGCCTCCGCCAGCCGGGCGGCGCTGAAGTTCGACGCGCCGATGGCCCGCACCTTGCCCGCGCGGATCAGGTCGGCGTACGCGCCCAGCGTGTCTGCCAGGGGCACGGTGGCATCGTCGTCGTGCGACTGGTACAGGTCGATGCGGTCGGTCTGCAGGCGCTTGAGCGATGCCTCCACCGCCTGGCGGATGTACTCGGGCCGCAGGCCCACCTTGCCGTCGCCCATGTCCTTGCCGACCTTGGTGGCCAGCACGATGCGGTCGCGTTTACCGCTGGCGCGCAGCCATTGGCCGATGACGGTTTCGGACTCTCCGCCCGCGTGCCCGGGCGCCCAGCGCGAATACACATCCGCCGTGTCGATGAAGTTGAAGCCTGCGTCGACCCAGGCATCGAGCAGCGAGAACGAGGTGGCTTCGTCGGCCGTCCAGCCGAACACGTTGCCGCCAAAGCACAGGGGAGACACTTGCAGGCCGGAGCGGCCCAGGGGACGGAGGTTCATCGGTAGCCTTTCAATGCAGGGTGATGGAAGCTCGGGTTCAACGGATGCACTGGAGTTCAGGCGTGGTCTGACAGCGCTGGCTCGATGGGGCGTGGTGCATGCGGTGCACAGATGGGCTGTCGCTCACACCCAGCCCAGCGCGCCCAGCACCGCCCCTGCGCCCAGCATCCACAGCAAATGCAGTTTGGTGCGCCACACCAGCACCACGGTGACCACGCTCAGCAGCCACAGCGGCCAGGCCGTGCCCGGCCCGCCATGGGCACGGGCCAGCACCCACGAGGTGGCCAGCAGCAGGCCGATCACCACCGGGGCCATGCCCTGCTTGAAGGCGCGCACGCCGCGGCGTTCGCGGTTGCGGTGGCCCCAGCGCGTGGCCATCCAGGTCAGCAGGCTGCTGGGCAGCATCACGCCCAGCATGCACACCGCCATGCCCAGGGCGCCCAGCAACCAGCCGCCCACGCCGGGGCCGCCGGCGTTGATGCCCACGTTCCAGCCCAGCAGCGCGATGAACAGCACGTTGGGGCCGGGGGCGGCCTGGGCGATGGCGATGGACGCGTTGAACTGCGGGTCGGTGAGCCAGGCATTGCGCTCGACCAGAAAGCGGTGCATGTCGGGCGCGGTGGCAATGGCGCCGCCCACCGCCAGCAGCGACAGCGACATGTAGTACAGGAACAGGTTGAACCAGTCCGCAGGGCTGAGCGCGATCAGCGGGGCGGTCACGGCGGTGGCGAGGGTGGTGGCAGCAGCGGTGGCAGTGGTCATGGCGCAAGCTTTCTCCACGTCAGCAGGCAGGCCGCGCCGCCCACCACGGGCAGGATCCACAGCAGCGGCCATCGCAGCACCGCCATGGTGATGACGGTCAAAATCACGAAGGCCACGCACAGCGGGCGGCCCAGCGGGTGCTTCTTGATGGACACGAAGAGCTTGATGCCCACCCCGGCGATCAGCCCCGCCGCCACGGCCCCCATGCCGCGCAGTGCACCGGCCACGGCAGGGTGGCTGGAGAACTCCGCATAGATCACGGCCAGCGCCAGCACCAGCATCAGCGGAAAGGTCAGCATGCCCGCCAGCGCCGCGAACGCACCGCGCAGGCCAAAGTAGCGGTCGCCGATCATGATGCTGAGGTTGACCACGTTGGGCCCCGGCATGATCTGCGCCACGGCCCAGTCCTCGACGAACTCCTCGTTGGTCATCCAGCGCTTTTTCTCGACCAGCTCGCGCTGCACCACGGCGAGCACGCCGCCAAAGCCCTGCAGGGCCAGCCAGGTGAAGGACCAGAACAGATCGGACGGGTTGCGGGGCTGGGGCCGCGGCGGTAGGCCGGGGGTGGGGTCGGGGGAGGGCAGATCGGTGGCGATGGCCATGACTAATTCACAGTAAAAGTGGCAGCTACCGCGCATCTGGCGAGCGGTAGCAGCTATCAAATCAGGAGTGGTGCGAAGGGGCGGCCCGGAGCGTCGCGCCCACGCGCCATGTTACGCGCGCCGCAGGCGCCGCCTCGGCTCGGCGCGGGGCGCTGGCGTCGCGTTGCGGCAAGGCTGGGTGAGCGATTGGCGTGCACGGCGCGGACACCCCGCGGCCCGCGGCCCTCGGACAGGCCGGGCGGGGCGTGTGTGTTCGCCCCGCAGACAACAGTGGGCTTCACCCCAGCTTGCCGCGCAGCAGGTGCTCCTTGTTGCGCCACCCCGCATCGTCGGGCGTGGCGACCTTGAAAAGCTTGATGTCGGCCTGGCTCGCATGCTTGACGCGGAAGACCTTGAAGCTGGCCTGGTTGGCATAGGGCACGAAGAACCAGATGGCGTCGCCGCTGGCCTGCGTGGGGTAGGCCACCTCATGCCAGCACAGGTCGGCCATGCTCTGCTGGGCCACCTCGCACACGCGGGCGTCGGCCTGGTGCTCGTATTTCACTTCGAGGATCTTGGCCATGGGTGTCCTTGTCCTTGTGATGGGTCTGACGGAAATCGGCAGGGCTTGGAGAGGTCGCCTTCAACCCGTTCTGAGCGAAGCAGCGGGCGGGAATTGACTCTGGGTTCGAAAACAACCCGTGCAACACGCCAAACGCCAGGTGCATGCGTCGTGCGATGCTCCGTCGTGTCAGTAGCGTCCCGTGCCCGGTGCCTCAACCCTCATCATTGTGAATATGCATGCGTGGCGGCGTGTTGGTGGTTGTACCCGGTGCCCTCCGCGTTGGTGCCGTTGCTGTTGCTGCTACCGCACGCTGCAGACTCCCGGCGCAGCATCGCCATCTCCCGATCGATCAGGTTGGAATGGCTCGCCTTCTCCAGCGCATAGCGCGACAGGTCTTCCACCTCCGCATTGAACCCGGGGTGGTCCAGCCGCCGCAGCGAGGCCAGCGCGCGCTGAAGTGCCATGCCCACCTCGACCGCGGGCGCGCCGTAGCGCACCAGGGGCGTCCACACATCTTCCAGCAAGCCCGCCTCGCGCAACCGCGGGGCGGTGACCCGGTCGAACTCCACCGCGGCGTCCTGTTGCGCAGCGGTCTGGCGCCCGGTGTCCACCCAGAAGATGAGGGTGCGCACCGCCGCAGCGATCACGTCGAGGGCCGTCCCCGGGTCGTTGACCGAGGCCGACATCGCGCGCGCCGCGATCTCGCCCATCACCACCATCCCGAAGCGCGGGTCGTGGTCAAAGGTGCGCCCGGCGCCGATCAGCACGGCATCGGCAATGGCCTGCTGTTCCTCTTCGGTCAGGTCGACATCGCAGCTGGCCAGCACCACCGAAGGCTCGACGAATGCGCCGGGCAGGACGTGCAGATGCAGCGTCGTGCCCAGTGCCTCGGCCCGGGCCTGCAGGATGTCCATCGAAATGTGCTGCACGAAGCCGGTGGCGGGCGCACGCACCGCGTGGCTTCCTTGGGCGCCGGGTGGCTGCGGTTGACCGCCCAGAAAAGGTTTCTGCAGGCGCTGTGCCATGGCGGCCATGGTGGCAGCTTCGACCCGCCGGATGGTCTCGCCGAGGCGGCCCAACACGGACAGATAGTCGATCCAGCGCAGCAGCACCACCACGACCAGCACCAGAATGACCAGCGTGAAGCCGAAGAGCACCAGCCGCCCTCCGTCGCCATACAAATGCGCATGCAGCCCGATCAGGGCGATCACGCTGTACAAAAACGTCCCGATGAACGCCGCCAGCGTGTTCTGTACCGTGGAGTCTTCGATCAGCAACTGCGAAGCGCGGGGCGTGGCGCTGTTCGACACCGCGCTGAAAGAGCCCACCATGGTGCTGGCCGAGAAGATGGCCACCGTGAGCATGCTGGAGGCCAGGATGCCCAGCAGGCTGCCGATGGAATCCGACCCCAGCTTAATCGCCACGCTCTCTGGTATGTAGGGCCCGATCAGAGCGGACAACGCCACCGCCATCAACGCGAACAGCGAGAAGAGCGCGCAGCGGCTCCAGGTCTTGCGGGTCAGCCGCAGCAATTGATAGCGAAGTTTTTCAGACATGCGCATCAGTATCCGAGTGCCGTTGCAGGCCGGCATGAAGGACGGCACCGCCAGATGACCGCCGCCGTGAAGGTGGTGGGCGCTTGCCCGTGTCTGACATGGCTGGTGGGGCGCAGCATGCGCCGTAACCTGCTCTACCGCACACTCATATTGCCCTGGGTGCTATCGAAAGTGAAGCATAGGCCGCGGGCAGAATGCCTGCCGACCTGCTCATGTGCAGCTACGCCGCAGCCAGCGCTACGCCGCCCGCCAGTCGCTCGATCACCGTGGCGCGCATGTTCGGGGGGGCCGTGTGCAGCAGCGCGGGCCACTGCGCCTTCGCCTGCTGCACCACATCGCGCAGCAGTGCCAGATGGCGCGGCACGCGCAGCAGTCCGGCGGACTTCATCAGGCCCTCCATGTCGCTCCAGCTGAACGCGCGCAGCGTGCGGTCGATGGCGCGGTTCACCGCGTACTGGCTCTCGGGCACGCCGTCGAAGAACGCTGCCACGCACACCGGGTCGTACAGCGGCGCCAGCTGCGGCACGCGGGCATCGGGGTAGATCAGCGCCCAGTTTTTCAGGTGCGCATCGGTGTTGCCCATGAGGATAAACGCCACCATGCGCGCCATGAATTCGCGCGTGTCCTGCACCGGCTGGCTGCTCAGGCGGTTGAGCACGCGCAGCATGGTGGCCCAGTCCTGCAGCATGCCCTTGCCGTACTTCTGCCGCGGGGTGTAGCCCAGCACCTGGTTGAACTCTTCCATGTGCACCCGGGCGCCACCGGGCAGGTGGTCAAAGCGCTGCACGGCCAATATGTCGTTGAAAGGCACTGCGTCGGGCAGGTCGGCCTCGGCGCGGGTGATGACGCGCACGTCGGCACAGTGCAGGCCCACCGCCTGGCACAGCTGGTAGCCCGTGTATTCGTTGGCCACCAAGTCGGGGTGGGCCGTGGTGGGTAACTTCAAGATCACGCTGCCGGCCGCGCCCCGGCGGTGCACGGTGTAGCGGCGGCCATCCTGCACGGCGCTGAACTTGGTCACCACGCCGGGCAGGGACGCCGCGTCTTCCACCGGGTATTCGACAAACGCCGGCTCCAGCACGTCCAGGCCCTGTGTGGTGTGCCAGTGCCGCACCACGTCCGGAATGCCGTCCTGTGCAGGCACGGGTTCCACCTCCAAAGCACCCATCAGGTCGTGGCCCGCAGCGGCCAGCAGTTCGAACTCGTCGTCGGGGCTGCAGCCGCGCTCGCGCGCCAGGCGGTCGCGGTTGTGGCCTTCGGGCAGCAGGTTTTGAAAGTACACCGGCCAGCGCCCATCAGTACGCACCAGCCGCGCATCGCGCGCCGACGCCAGAATCTGCTGCGTGGCCGCCTCGTCCGCGCCCTGAAGGCTGAGCGACAGGGTGGGGCGCTGCGGGTTGCGGATGTAGCTCTCGTCAAACGACACGCGCAGGATGTCGCCGTACTGCGAGAGGTAGCCAATGGATTCGCGGCGGCTGGCGGGCGTGCCCGGGCTGCCGCCGCGCTCGCCCGCCACGCCAGTCGCCCGCACAGGCCGGTGCAGGTAAAGGCGCAGGTAGCGGATGGAGGTGCTCATGGCATCAATGGCTGCGGGGCTGTGGTGGCTGTGTGAGATGCTGGTGGGTTCAGCCGGGGCGGCTCAGGCTGTCCACCACGGAGGGCGGTGCGTCCACACCCTCGGGCTGGCCCAGGAACTTGCCGCCGGACTGGATGAACGCCTCCAGGCTGGGCCGCAGGCTGCTGGGCACGGCGATGATGTCCAGGCCCAGCACACGGGCCATCTCGGCCAGGGTGGAATAGCGCGGGTCCAGGTCGCCGCCTTCGGTGCGTTGCACGGTCATGCGGGAGAGGCCGGCGCGTTCGGCAAGCTCGGCTTGGGTGACTTTGGTGGCTTTGCGGGCCCCTGCCAAAATGCTGATGAGATCGTTTTTCATGATCTAATTTATACTCTTTTTCTATAAAAAGATAAATATAGTTATTTTTTTTGATTTTACCTCCGTTGATGGGCGAGATGGAAGCTATGGAGAATTTGTCATGCTGCGAATCCACGTGACCGGCGCTTCTGGTTCCGGCACTTCCACTCTGAGCAGGGCTTTGGCTGCTGCATTGAATGGCACGCATCTGGATGCCGACGACTATTTCTGGCTGCCCACGGAGCCTCCTTTCACCACCAAGCGCGACAGCGTGGAGCGCCTTGCGCTGCTGTCGGATGACCTGCGCCGTCACAGCGTCGTGGTGCTGGCCGGCTCGGTGGCGGGCTGGGGCGCAGAGTTGGAAGACTCGTTCGATCTCATCATTTTTCTGTACGTGGATGCCGCCGCGCGCTTGGCGCGACTGCGCCAGCGGGAGGCCCAGCTTTTTGGCCACGCAAACCCAGAGTTTCTGAGCTGGGCCGCTCAGTACGATGTGGGTGAACTGCCCGGTCGCAGCCTGCAGCGGCAGCGCGATTGGCTGGCAGCGCGAAGCTGCCGCTGCATGGAACTCCGTTCGGACGTTCCGGAAGATCAATTGGTGGCCGCTGCATTGGCGGCGGTGCGCAGCCTGCCACTGCACCGCGCGCACGGCGTGTAAAACCTGCAGCGGCGCAGGTGTCCATCTACCGGGCGGGCGCGGGCAGCACCTGTCGTCGCTCCTCGCAAAACCGCTGCGCCTCGTCCACCAGCCATTCCCGCACCTGGTCCATCGCCGGGCTGGGGTGTGCGGTGGTCACGAACGAATACGCCGCACGCGACAACACGCTGTGCGCCAAGACAGGCACCAGGCGCCCGGCCTTCACGTCCTCCAGCACCAGCGCTGCGCGGCCCATGGCGATGCCCTGGCCGGCCAGGGCCGCGCCCAGCGCCAGCTGCGACAGGTTGAACTGCTGACCGCCCGCCCAGGACGGCGGTGTGGCGCCCATTTGGGTGAACCAGTGCTGCCACTCTTCGTAGGTGTCCGCGCCGTCCCAGGCGCTGCCGTCGTGCAGCAGCCAGTCGCCCTGCAGGTCGGCTGGTGCGGTGATGGGCGGGTGGCCGGCCAGAAAGCCGGGGCTCGCCACCGGGATGAGCCATTCGTCCAGGAACACGGTGGCGCTCAGGTCGCGGTAGCCGCCCAGGTCGAAGCGCACGGCAGCCTCGATGCCGTCTCGCACCATGCGGGTGCGGTCCAGCGTGTGGAACTCCCCGAAAACGCGCAGACCCAGGCTCGGGTACTGCCGAAAGAACTCGCCCAGCCGGGGCGTGAGCCAGCTCATGGCGAACGACGGCGAGCAGCTGAGGGTGGCAGTGGCGGACTCGGGCGGCTGGCGCATCTGGGCCAGGGTGCTTTCGATGGCGGTGAAGCTCTCGCGCAGCACCACGGCCAGCCATTGGCCCTCGGGCGTGGGCACCAGGGCGCGCGGGGTGCGCAGGAACAGCGGGCGGCGCAGCCAGTCTTCCAGCTGCTTGACCTGCTGGCTCACCGCGCCCTGGGTGATGCACAGCTCTGCCGCCGCCTTGGTAAAGCTGCCGTGTCGGGCGGCCGCATCAAAGCTGCGCAGCCACGCGAGCAGAGAGGGAGAAAGTCGAATGTCCATTACTTTGGCTAATGTCTTCGTCACTATAAATGCGTTGTGACAAGCGAGTGACAGGCGAAGAATGCTGCAGTGCGTGGGCCCGGGGTGCGACAAGCGCCTGCCCGCCCACTGTGTGCCACTGCCGCCCAAACATCTATGTCCGAAAACGAATACATGGTCGAACCGTCAGTCCTAGAGGGAATCGATCCGCTGCTATCGAGCCACCTGCGCCAGGCCCAGCCTTGCCTGTGGACCAACCCGGTGCGGCTGTTGAAGGCGCCTGCATCCCTTCAGGCACTGGGTCGAACCATTAGTTTGAATGATACGCGGGAGGCTGCGGCGCGGTTCCATCGCTTTGAAAGTTTGCTGGCGCAGGTGTTTCCCGAGTTGGCAGGCACGGGCGGGGTCGTTGAATCTGCCGTGCTGCCTGCCGCAGCGCTGCAGCCAGCCTTGGGCATGGGGCCTGGCCAAGGTCGGTTGTTCATCAAGGCGGACCACAGTTTGCCGGTGGCCGGATCGATCAAGGCCCGGGGCGGCATGCACGAGGTGCTGGAGTTTGCGGAGGGGCTGGCGCTGCAGCACGGCCTGGTGCAGCCGGGTGGTGACTACCGCGCGCTGGCCACCCCGCAGGCGCGCGCGGTGCTGGGCCGCTACCAGGTGGCGGTGGGCTCCACCGGCAACCTGGGGCTGAGCATCGGCGTGGTGGCGTCGGCCTTGGGCTTCAGGGCCGCGGTGCACATGTCGGCCGATGCCAAGGAATGGAAGAAAGAGCGCCTGCGCCAGCGTGGCGTGCAGGTGGTGGAGCATGCCGGCGACTACGAGCGCGCCGTGGCTGCCGGCCGTGCGCAGGCGGGCAGCGACCCGCTGTGCCACTTTGTCGACGACGAGCAATCTTTCTCGCTGCTGCTGGGCTACAGCGCAGCGGCCCTGCACCTGCCCGCGCAGCTGGCAGAGCAGGGCATCGTGGTGGACGCCGAGCATCCGCTCATCGTGTACCTGCCTTGCGGCGTGGGCGGCGCTCCTGCAGGGATTGCATTTGGCCTGCGACAGGTGCTGGGGCCGCATGTGCATTGTTTCTTTGCCGAGCCGGTGCAGTCGCCGTGCTTCATGGTGCAGATGCTGGCGGATCAGGCCACGCAGTCGGGTGGTGGCCAGGCGCACCCCTCGGTCTACGACTGGGGCCTCACCAACCAGACCGAGGCCGACGGCCTGGCCGTGCCCCGCGCGTCCCTGCTGGCGGCGCAGTTGATGGGGCCGCTGCTGTCGGGCGTGTTCACCGTGGCAGACGACACCTTGTTTGCCCACCTGGTGCAGGTGCTGGACGCACTGGGCGAGCGCATCGAGCCCTCGGCGGCAGCGGGTTTCAGTGGCCCGGGCATGTTGACCGGCACCGATGCGGGCCAGGCCTGGCTGCACCGCGCGGGGGTGGGCGCAGCGCTGCCCAACGCCACCCATCTGGTGTGGACCACGGGCGGGCTGCTGGTGCCCGATGCGCAGTACGAGGGTTTTGTGCAGCGTGGGCGGGCCCTGCTGGCGGCCCGTGGCTGACGCTGCCGACGCCCGTCCATCGCACCGGCATTCCGCCTTCGCGGCCCACCGAATCCGTCCCGACAACCCCTTGAATCCCTTGACCTTTGAAGAGAACACCATGAACCGCAAGAAGCTGCTTTTGTCTGCCGTGATCTGTGCCCTGGGGGCCGCTGCGTGGGCGCCCGCCATGGCGCAGGACGGTCCTTTCCCTGCCAAGCCGATCACGCTCGTGATCCCGTTTCCGCCGGGTGGCGCCACCGACGTGCTGGGCCGGCTGATCGGCAAGAAGATGGGCGACCTGCTGGGGCAAAGCGTGGTCATCGACAACCGCGCCGGGGCGGGCACCACCATCGGTGCCAGTGCCGTGGCCAAGGCGGCGCCTGATGGCTACACGCTGCTGATGAGTTCGGGCACCACCTTCACCGTGAACCCCGCGGTGCGCCCCAAGCTGCCGTACGACCCGGTCAAGAGCTTCGAGCCCATCGGCATCGCCGGGCGCACCAGCCTGATCCTGCTGGCCAACAAGGACGTGCCCGCGGCAGACGTGAAGCAGTTCGTGGCGCTGGTCAAGGCCGCGCCCGACAAGTATTCGTACGGCTCGTTCGGCGCAGGCACCACGTCGCAGTTTGCGGGCGAGATGTTCTTCCACGCGGCGGCGCTCAAGATCCAGCATGTGCCCTACAAGGGCAGTGCACCGGCCATGACGGACCTGATGGGAGGGCAGATCCCGTTCACGGTCGATACGGTGTCCGCCGCGCTGCCGCAGCTCAAGGACGGCAAGATCAAGGCCATTGCCGTCACGGCCGGCAAGCGGTCGGCCCTGTTGCCCAAGGTGCCGACGCTGGCCGAGAGCGGCTACCCGGGCCTGGAGATGGACACCTGGCTGGCCATGGTGGCGCCGCGCGGTTTGCCGCCCGCCGTCAAGTCGCGGCTGGAGCTGACCCTGGCCCAGGTGGTGTCGGACCCGGACACCCGCGACAAGATGATCGCGGTGGGGTTTGAACCCGCCTATGCTTCGTCCAAGGCGGTGGCCGAGCTGATCGACAAGGAGCTGCCGCTGATGCGCGCCATTGCCCAGCGCGCCAGCATCACCGCCGACTGAGCCACCCGCGAACCAGCAGAGGAGACAAGCCTGACATGAGCACACAAAGCAACCGGAGCACGCTGGTCGAGCTGACCGCCAACGAGCTGCGCCACCGCATCGGCACCCGCGAGGTATCGCCCGTCGAACTGCTCGATGCCTGCATCGAACGCATTGAGGCGATCAACCCGCACGTGAACGCCATCACCGCCACCTGCTACGACCGTGCCCGCACCGAGGCCCAGGCCGCCGAGCAGGCGGTGCTGCGCGGCGAGCCGCTGGGCCTGCTGCACGGCCTGCCGCTGGGTGTGAAGGACCTGGAGGCCACGGCCGGGCTGCTGACCACCTACGGTTCGGAGATCTACCGCAGCAACATCCCGGCCGAAGACAACGTGCTGGTGGCCCGGCTGCGCGCGGCGGGCGCCATCGTCACCGGCAAGACCAACATCCCGGAAATGGGTGCTGGCGCCAATTCGCGCAACACGGTGTGGGGCGCCACGGGCAACCCGTTCAACCCCAACCTGAACGCGGGCGGCTCCTCGGGCGGCTCGGCCGCGGCGCTGGCCTGCGACATGCTGCCCGTGTGCACAGGGTCGGACACGGGGGGCTCGCTGCGCATTCCGGCCGCCAAATGCGGCGTGGTGGGTTTTCGGCCATCGCCCGGCGTGGTGCCCAGCTCGCGCAAGCTGCTGGCCTTCACGCCTATCTCCGTGGTGGGGCCCATGGGCCGCACGGTCGAAGAGGCCTGCCTGCAGCTGGCCGCCACCGCCGGGCTGTCGGTGGGTGACCCGCTGACCTACCCGCTCGACCCGATGAGCTTTCTGCTGCCTGAAGGCGTGGACCTGGGCGGCTTGCGCGTGGCGTACACCGAAGACTTCGGCGCCTGCGCCGTGGACGACGGCATTCGCGCCGTGTTCCGCCGCAAGGTGCAGGCCATGAAGCACCTGTTTGGCAGCTGCGACGCCATCGATGTGGACCTGGGCGATGTGCACCGCTGCTTCGACGTGCTGCGCGCCGAGGCCTTTGTGGCCAGCACCCGCGAAGCGTACGAGAGCGACCCCGCCAGCCTGGGGCCCAACACCCGCGCCAACTACGAACTGGGCGCCACCATGACGCTGCTCGACAGCGCCTGGGCCCAGGCCGAGCAGACGCGCATCCTGGCGCGGTTCCAGAAGCTGTACGAGCACTACGATGTGATTCTGGCGCCGACCACGCCGGTGTCGCCGTTTGCGTGGACACAGCTGTACGCGAGCCACATCAATGGCGAGCCGCAGGCCAACTACTACCGCTGGCTGGCGCTGACGTACGTCACCACGCTCACCACCCACCCCGCGCTCAGCCTGCCGTGCGGGCTGGACGATGCGGGTATGCCGTTCGGCTTGCAGATCGTCGGGCGTTTCAGGGCCGACCGGCACACGTTGGGCGTGGGGCATGCGCTGGAGCAGGCGTTCAAGGGCATCCCCGGGCTGGCGCGGCCGCGCCCGGACCTGGCCAAGCTGCAGGGCACGCGGGCCGAGCCTGCACTGACCTCCATCGTCACCGGTGCACCCGACCCGAGGGACGCCCGCAGCCTGCCGCGCGAAGACCGGGTGGCGTCACAGGCCGCGGTGTCGGCGGTGTGACCAGCGCCAGTGCACCACCATGAAGGCAACGAAGGACAGGCCATGGACTCTGTGACATACGACCATGTGGTGATCGGTGCGGGCATTGCCGGTGCCTCCGTGGCCTGGCAACTGGCGGCCGCGGCCACCGGTGCAGGCGATGCGGACGCGGCCACCCGCGTGCTGCTGCTGGAGCGCGAATCGCAGCCCGGCTACCACACCACCGGGCGGTCGGCCGCGCTGTACATGGCGACGTACGGCACGCCCAACATCCAGGCGCTGACCCGCGCGAGCCGCGGGTTCTACGACGCGCCGCCGCCCGAGTTTGGCGACACGCCCATCCTGTCGCCACGGGGCGTGGTGTACGTCGCGGGGCCCGGGCAGCTCGACTTGCTGCAGCAGGCTTACGACGACGCCCGCGCAGCGTCGCCCAATGTGGAGTGGGTGGACCACGCGGCGTTGATGGAGCTGCTGCCGTGCCTGAAGCCCGACGCCGTGGCAGCGGGCATGAGCGAGCCCGAAGCAGCCGACATCGATGTGCACGCCCTGCACCAGGGCTACCTGCGCGGCCTGCGCCAGCGCGGCGGGCAGGTGCTGACGGGCGCCGAAGTCACGGCCCTGGCCTGGGCGGGGGAGATATGGCACATCACCCTGGCCGATGGCCGCACGCTGCAGGCCCGCACCCTCGTGAATGCCGCCGGGGCCTGGGCCGACGTGGTGGCCGCTCTGGCGGGCGTGCCGCCCATCGGCCTGGAGCCGCGCCGCCGCACGGCTTTCACCTTTGCCGTGCCGGAGGGCATGGACGCCAGCCGCTGGCCTGCGGTGATCGGTATCGACGAGAGTTTTTACTTCAAGCCCGACGCCGGCCAACTGCTGGGCTCGCCCGCCAATGCCGACCCCACGCACCCGCACGACGTGGTGCCCGAAGAGCTGGACGTGGCCACCGGCATCTATCACATCGAGGAAATGACGCGGTTACAGATTCGCCGCCCGTCGCACACCTGGGCGGGCTTGCGCTCGTTCGTGCCGGACGGCGACATGGTGATCGGCTGGGACAACCACGTGCCGCGCTTCTTCTGGCTGGCAGGGCAGGGCGGCTATGGCATCCAGAGCGCGGCGGGCGCATCGCTGCTGGCGTGCCAGCTGCTGCGCGGCGAGCCGCTGGGCGATGAATTGGTGCGTGAGGGGGTGGTGCCGGAAGCGCTGTCGCCGGCGCGGTTGCGGTAGCGAAGGACCGGGGGCCGGGCGCGTTTGGCGCTAGCTCAGGCAGCGGGCGCCCCGGGCTGTGCACAGCGCCCTACCGGCCGCATTGCGCCGAAAACCCGCAGCGGCCGACTGCTGCCAGCGCTCAGGCGAAGGTATTGACCTGGGTGCCCAGCGTGCCCGACGTGGCCAGCGCCGGCTGGGGCATGGACTGCTGCATGGCGTCCAGCAGCGTGGAGGCGGACACGGCCTGGATGTCCAGCGCTTTCTTCAGCACCACCATGTTCAGGGCGTCCGATGTCTTGGCGCTGGCCAGGGAAGTGGCGGTGCTGACGATGCTGTTGGCGAGTGCGACGTCCATGGCGGTTCCTTGGGTTAATGGTTCCGTATCGGCAGGTCAGGCCGAGACTTGAGGCCTGTTACCTTGTGTGACACCTGGCCCCGCAGCTTGGAGCTGATAACAAAACTCAGCGAAGCGGTTCTGGCCAGGCGCTGCGTCGCAGGCACTGAGAGTTTTGTGAACCCCTCTCAGTCGAGCGCAGGCACGCCCAGCCCGGCGCATGTGGCCAGGTCGGACGCCGATCCGTCCGGCAACTGGCGCGCCACATCCCGCAGCGCCGTGCGCAGGCCTTCCTCCAGCGTGGGGTGATAGAACGGCATCCCCAGCAGGCACTGCACGGTGAGCTCCCGATGGATGGCGAGTGCCAGTAGGTGGGCCAGGTGCTCGCCGTCGGGTGCGCACAGCTCGGCACCCAGCAGGCGGCCCGTGGTCTTGTCGGCGTGGACGAGCAACCGCCCGTGGTTGTGCAGGGCAGCCCGGGCGCGGCCCTGGTCGGCAAAGCCCACGGTGCCCGTCACGGTGCAGGCCGGGTCGAGGTCGTCCAGGCGCTGGCCCACAGTGGCAATGTTGGGGTCGCAGAACACGATGGCCAGCGGCGTGCGGCGCTGGAACCGCGTCGGCGTGTCGGCCATGGCGTTCATGCCGGCGATGTGGCCTTCGTCCGCGGCCTCGTGCAGCAGCGGAACCTGCGTGTTGGCGTCGCCGGGCATGAACACCCGCAGGTTGCCGACCTGCAGCGTTTTCGGGTCCACCTGCGGCAGGCCGCGCTTGTCCAGCGGCACCCCCAGGGTCTCCAGCCCCAGGTGTTCGATGTTGGGTGTGCGGCCCATGGCGGCGATCACCTGGTCCACCACCACCCGGTTCGGTCCGCTGGACACCTCGATGCCACCGGCCACTTCGCGCAACTGCGCGGGTTCGCCGGTGTGCAGCACCATGTCTTTCTTGAGCAGCGCGGCCAGTTCTTCGTTGAGGCCGGGGTCGCTCAGCCCCGCCAGCGTGTCGCCGGTGCTGAATGCGGCCACCTGCAGGCCCAGCCGCGCCAGCGCCTGCGACAGCTCCACGCCGATGGCGCCCATGCCGACCACGGCGATCCGCGGGCCCAGTGTGGCTTGTTCGAACAGCGTGTCGGTGGTCAGCATGCGGTCGCCGAAGGCGAGCCATTCCTCGGGCACCTTGGGGCGCGATCCGGTGGCGATGACGATGCTCTTGGCCTGGTAGACCTTGCCGTCGATATCCACCGTGCCGGGCCCCAGCAGCGTGGCGCGGCCCGAGATGCTGGCGTGGCCCAGGTTGTCGGTGGCTTTCATCACGCCGGCCACGAAATCGTCGCGCAGGGCGCGCACACGCTGCAATACGGCGGGGATGTCGGCGCTCAGCGCATCGCCACCGCGTATCCCGAATTCTTTGAACGCATGGCGGCGGTGGAAGGCGTTGGCGGCTTCGATGAGGGTCTTGGACGGCATGCACCCCACGCGGGCACACGTGGTGCCCCAGGGACCGTCATTGACGATGAGGTAGCGGCTGGTGCGCTTGCGCACCTCGCGCAGGGCAGCCAGGCCGGCGGTGCCGGCGCCGATGATGATGGTGTCGAGCGGTTCGCTCATGAGGTGGGCTCCTAGGCAAACCTTGGTGCGGGGAGTGTGCGGCAGGCCCCGGCCGGTGCGGTGTAGGCGCACAGGCATTTCTGGCTCTCAGGGTTCGGTCCAGCCGACGCGGCCCTGGCCGATGTCGTTGATGCGCCGCACGAAGCCGGCTGCCTGCGTCTCGGGCAGGCGCAGCTGCAGGGTGACCAGGGAGCCGTGTCCGACCTCGCCCAGCTCGGCCCCGGCCGCCTCGATCTCGCGGCGCAGAAGCCCTTCGAGCGAGTAGGGCACCTGGCACTGCAGCGTGGCCATGCGCTGCAGCGTCACCTTGGGCGCGGTGAGCAGGGCTTGCGCCACCGCGTCGGTGTAGGCGCGCACCAGGCCACCCGCGCCCAGCTTCACGCCACCGAAGTAGCGCACCACGGTGGCGAGCACGCCTTCCAGGTCCTGGTGGCGCAGCACGTCGAGCATGGGACGCCCGGCGGTGCCGCCCGGCTCGCCGTCATCCACCGCCGCAGACTGCCCGCCCGCCAGCAGCGCCCAGCAGATGTGCGCCGCGCCGGGGTGCTGCTGCCACAGCGCGTCGACCGCCGCCTGCGCGCTGGCCCGGTCGGGCATCGGCTGCACGCAGCCGATGAAGCGGCTTTTCTTGATGGTGATATCGCTGTGCGCGGGCGCAGCCAGTGTGTAGGGCATGGGGCGGTGAGTTTACGGCGCGTCACGCTACCGGCCGTGCGCTGGCCGATGCGCCCCGTGCGCATGGGCTGAGCGTGCGACATCGGCAGGGTGTGGGGCGAATGCCACAGGCGCGCGCCTGTTTTACACCGCTGTTCACATGGCGTCTCAGAGTGTGCGTTTGGTCACACTCGCAGATGGCATCTGTTCCTACACTGGATTTTTGTGGCTGCGGTCTAAGCTCGCGCTACGTTTTTTGAATCGTGTTGAAGGCCTTCTTCGCTTCATTTTTCAGTTCATCGATCTCTCTGCGTTGCTTGCGATAAGCGGTGGTGTCGGCCAGGTTGCCGGCACTCGGCCTAGCGAAGGCACAAAGGAACCGCCATGTTCGCCATCCCTCTCATCGCGCCTTTGCACGAAACCCTGACCAGCCACGTGTTCGGCAGGTTCATGTCCCGCTCTGCAGCACCCGCCGCGGGCACAGAGGCCGCCGTGCCGGCGCTGGCAATGAGCGATGCCGCGGTGGACGACGCGGTGCCGGACCTGGCGCAGCGTGTGCGCGAAACGGGCGAGTGGTAGGCAGGCCTGCCTTTTGCGGCTGCAGCCTTTTTGGCGCGCTGCGGGGCGTTCAGCCGCCCACCAGCTGGCGTGACATGACCACGCTGGTGTAGTTGGTCAAGGGCCGCCAGTCGCACTCGCCCACCACCCGATAGCCCCACGACTCGTACATCGCAATCAGCGTGGACGCGGGCTGGGCGGTATCCAGACCCATGACCTGGGCGCCCGCCTGCCGTGCAAACGCAGTGGCATGTGCATGCAGCTGGCCGCCGTACCCCCGACCCTTGGCATCGGGCGAGATGCAGAACTGGCAGAAGGTCCACACGCCGGGCTCCCGGTACAGGGCCACCGGGGAGGCAGGCTGGGGTGGCCGCAGCGTGATGGTCCCGACGTATTCATCGCCCTCCAGCATCACGAGCCCGGTCCCGGATGCGAATCGCTTGGCCGTGTCCTCCACCGACTGGTGGGTTCCCCAGTACCGCAGGCCCCGCGCCGCATGGGGCGCGTAGGCAGTGTGGATGAGGTGGGTCAGCCGCTGCAGGTCATCGCCGGCGCTGACGGGTCGGATCAAGGTGGTGGGGCTGGCGGTCGTCATGGGGGCGATGGCAAGGCAGTGGGACGCCATGATGGCATGCGTGCGCGGCCATCGTCACGCCGGCCGTGCGCCGCCAAAGCCCGGATGGCACTGCAGTCCACCGGCTAGAAGCGTCAGAACGCTTCACCGGTTCAGAGTTTGAGTTCCCAGTGCTCTCCCACCAGTTGCTGCCCAAACCCTTCGTACGGCTCCGACTGGGCCAACTGGAAGCCGCGTTTGGCATAGATGCCACGCGCCGCAGCCAGGCAGCTGTTGGTCCACAGCACCATTTTCTTGTAGCCCTTGGCGCGGGCAAAGGCGATGCATTCGTCGGTCAGGCGCGCGCCCAGGCCCAGCCCCCGGGCCTTGGGCGACAGGATCAGCATGCGCAGTTGCGCCACAGTAGGGGACTTGCGCACCACGAACACGGCACCCACGCGCTCGCCGTCAAGCTCCGCGATCCAGCAGCGCTCCCACTGTGGCTGGAATTTCGTCACGAACTGCGCGGCGATGTCGGCCACCAGGGCCTCGAAGCGGGCATCCCAGCCGTACTCGCGCCAGTAGGTCTCGCCATGCTGCTGTACCACCCAGCCCATGTCGCCCGGTACAGGGTCGCGCAGCACGGCTACCTTGGCGGGGCCTTGCGGTGTGGATGCCGGGGCGAGCAATGCTTCGATGCGCTGCATGGCGTCCACCACCTCCTGGCGCCGGGCCGGGGGCAGGGGGGCGAGCAGGGCGGCGGCTTCGTCGCGCGAGCGCTGCTGCAGCGGCTCGAACGCCGCGCGCCCGGCGGCGGTCAGGGTCAGCACGCTCTGGCGCGCGTCCCGGGTGCTGGCGCTGCGGCTGATCCAGCCCGTGGCTTCGAAGCGGCGCAGGATGCGGCTCAGGTAGCCGCCGTCCAGGCCCAGGTCGCGCGCCAACTCGCTGGCCACCGGCGCATCGCGGTGGGCCAGTTCATAGAGCACGCGCACGTCGGTCAGCGACAGGTCGCTGCCCAGGTACGGGTCGAGCACGCCCACGCGGCGGGTGAAGAAACGGTTGAACCGGCGCACGGCCTTCACAGCCTCCGGCGCGACAGGAGGCGCGTTCGGTGGGTCGCTGGTCGAGCTGCTGGCGTTGGAAGTAGGGGTCTCCATGATTGCCTTTGTCATGTAATTAATTGACAAAAGCAAGTATATGCCGAACCTTCATCAAGCCTGCCATTACGAGGGGGAAGTGTTTGTGGGGCGACAAAAAGTGCCCACTCACGTAAAATCGCGGGTTACCCACCACAGCCGCGCCCCACGAGGCCCCATCCGCACATGGGCCGGCCGCGCTCCCCATCCGAATGAACGCCCCCGTCGACGTCTCCTTTTTTGCGCGTGCCGCAAAGCCATTGACCAGCTACCGCCCGTACTGGGCCAAGCGCTTTGGCACGGCCCCGTTCTTGCCGATGAGCCGCGCCGAGATGGACAAGCTGGGCTGGGACAGCTGCGACATCATCCTCGTCACCGGCGACGCGTATGTCGACCACCCGAGCTTCGGCATGTCCGTCATCGGCCGCACGCTGGAGGCCCAGGGCTTTCGCGTGGGCATCATCGCCCAGCCTGATTGGCAGAGCGCCGAGCCCTTCAAGGTGCTGGGCAAGCCCAACCTGTTCTGGGGCGTGACGGCGGGCAACATGGATTCGATGATCAACCGGTACACCGCCGACCGGAAGATCCGCAGCGACGACGCATACACCCCCGGCGACATCGGCGGCAAGCGCCCCGACCGCGCCGCCATCGTCTACAGCCAGCGCTGCCGCGAGGCCTACAAGGACGTGCCCATCATCCTGGGCGGCATCGAAGGCAGCCTGCGCCGTATCGCGCACTACGACTACTGGAGCGACAAGGTGCGCCGCTCCATCGTGGTGGACGCCAAGTGCGACCTGCTGCTGTACGGCAACGCCGAGCGTGCCCTGGTCGAGGTGGCGCACCGCATCGCGGCGCGCGAGCCGGTCGAGAAGATCACCGACGTGCGCGGCACCGCCTTCGTGCGACGGCCTGACGACGAGAGCGGCAAGGGCTGGTTCGAGATCGATTCCACCAGCGTGGACGAACCCGGCCGCGTGGAGGCGCACGTCAACCCCTACATGACGACCAGCGAGCAGGCCGCCGCGCAGGGCAGCACCTGCAGCAAGGACGATGCTCCTGATTCGATAGCTTCTGGCGCAGGCGCAGCAAGCGGTAGCGGCCAAAACAGCCCCAACCCTGCGATCCAGCCCATCCAGTTCGTCGCCAACCCGGCACTCAAGGCCAAGCTCAAGGTGCCGCCGCGCGACAAGAGCGTGATCCGCCTGCCCAGCTACGAGCAGGTCAAGAGCGACCCGGTGCTGTACGCCCACGCCAACCGCGTGCTGCACCTGGAGACCAACCCCGGCAACGCCCGCGCGCTGGTGCAGGCCCACGGCGAGGGCGTGACCGCCCGCGACGTCTGGATCAACCCGCCGCCCATTCCGCTGACCACGGCCGAGATGGACTATGTGTTCGACCTGCACTACGCGCGCGGCCCGCACCCGAGCTACGCCGACGAGAACGGCAGCCACGACCACGGCACCAAGATCCCCGCGTGGGAGATGATCCGCTTCAGCGTGAACATCATGCGCGGCTGCTTTGGCGGCTGCACCTTCTGCTCCATCACCGAGCACGAAGGCCGCATCATCCAGAGCCGCTCCGAGGATTCCATCATCCAGGAGATCGAGGACATCCGCGACAAGGTGAGCGGCTTCACCGGCACCATCAGCGACCTGGGCGGCCCCACGGCCAACATGTACCGCCTGGGCTGCAAGAGCCCCGAGATCGAGGCCGCCTGCCGCAAGCCCAGCTGCGTGTACCCCGGCATCTGCTCCAACCTGGGCACCAACCACGACCCGCTGATCAAGATCTACCGCCGCGGCCGTGCCTTGAAGGGCATCAAGAAGATCCTGATCGGCTCGGGCCTGCGCTACGACCTGGCGGTGAAGAGCCCCGAATACGTGAAGGAGCTGGTGCAGCACCACGTGGGCGGCTACCTCAAGATCGCGCCCGAGCACACCGAGCAGGGCCCGCTCACCAAGATGATGAAGCCGGGCATCGGCAGCTATGACAAGTTCAAGCAGATGTTCGAGAAGTTCAGCGAAGAGGCGGGCAAGAAGCAGTTCCTGATCCCGTACTTCATCGCCGCGCACCCGGGCACCAGCGACGAGGACATGATGAACCTCGCCATCTGGCTCAAGAAGAACGGTTTCCGTGCCGACCAGGTGCAGACCTTCTACCCGAGCCCCATGGCCACGGCCACGGCCATGTACCACAGCAACAAGAACCCGCTGCGCAAGATCACGCGCGACAGCGAGGCGGTGGACATCGTGCGCGGCGACAAGCGCCGCCGCCTGCACAAGGCCTTTTTGCGCTACCACGACCCGAACAACTGGCCCCTGCTGCGCGATGCGCTCAAGGCCATGGGCCGGGCCGATTTGATCGGCAATGGCAAGCACCACCTGATCCCGACCTTCCAGCCGCTGACCGATGGCGGCTACCAGAGCGCCCGCCGCAAGAATTCGACCCCCACCGGCGCCAAGGCTGCCGTGGTGCCCGCATCGCGCAGTGTGCAGCAGCCCACCAAGGGCCGCATCCTGA
The DNA here is from genome assembly GCF_044542805.1 of Acidovorax sp. NPDC077693. Taxonomy (NCBI): domain Bacteria; kingdom Pseudomonadati; phylum Pseudomonadota; class Betaproteobacteria; order Burkholderiales; family Comamonadaceae; genus Acidovorax; species Acidovorax sp. NPDC077693. Next base: position 115,583 of record NZ_JBITVD010000012.1, read on the forward strand.
CGCAGCACACGGGCTTGCCGCCGCGCGTGACGGGCTCTGGCACGGCGCCCGCAGGCGCAGGCAAGGGCAGCGGCAAGCCATTCAAGAAAGCTCGTTAGGCGGGTGCTTTGTGCCCGGTGTGCCCGGTGTGCCCTGGAGCTGCAGCAGTTGCGCCAGCGGCACGGGCCTTGCCACCGCATACCCCTGCGCGTAGTCCACGCCGATGAGCCGCAATGCGTCCACGATGGCGTCAGACTCCGCGAACTCGGCAATGGTCTGCTTGCCCATCACATGGCCGATGCGGTGCACCATCTCCACCATGGCCTGGCTGGTCGGGTCGTGCAGCAGGTCTTTCACGAAGGCGCCGTCGATCTTGAGATAGTGCACGGGCAGGTGCTTGAGATAGGTGAAGGAAGACATCCCGGCGCCGAAGTCGTCCAGCGCAAACCGGCAGCCCAGTTGCTGCAACTCCTTCATCAGGCGCACCGCGTTGGGCAGGTGCGATATCGCGCTGGTCTCGGTGATCTCGAAGCACAGCAGCGCAGGCTCCACCCCTGATTCGGTGAGGGCCGTGCGGATGTACTTGAGCAGGCTGTCGTCCCCCAGGCTGGTGCCCGAGAGGTTGATGGCGCAGGTGTGCACCGCCATCACGCCCGGCGTGCGCTGATGCTGTGCCAATGCCTTGAGCGTGTTGTGGATCACCCAGCGGTCGATGGAGGGCATCATTCCGTAGTGTTCGGCTGCGGGGATGAAGGCGCCGGGCGCCACCAGCGCGCCCTCTTCATCGCACAGGCGCAGCAGCACCTCCATGTGCAGTCCTTCGTCGCCGGGCGTGTGCAGTGCGCGGATGGCCTGGGCGTGCAGCTGGAACCGGTCGTGCTCCAGCGCCAGGCGCAGGCGCCGCACCCAGTCCATGTCGCCTTCCCGCCGCGTCATCTCGATGTCTTCGGGCTGGTAGATGAACACCCGGTTGCGCCCGCCTTCCTTGGCGCGGTAGCAGGCCATGTCGGCGACGCGCATGGCCTCCTGGATGGAGTTCAGGGCCGGGATGAGCTGCACCATGCCGATGGACAGGCCGGTGGTCAGCTGCTGGCCTTCCCAGTCCAGCCGCAGGTCCTGCCCGGCCTGGCGCAGCTGTTCGGCAATGCGCGCCGAGGGCCCCGCGGGGCAGTCCGTGAGCAGGATGCCGAACTCGTCGCCGCCCAGCCGGGCCAGCGTGTCGCCTTCGCGCAGATGGGCTTGCAGCATGCGGCAGACCTCGCGCAGCATCTCGTCGCCGGCCTGGTGGCCGCAGGTGTCGTTGATGAGCTTGAACTGATCCAGGTCCAGGTAGAGCAGGGACCCTTCGCGGCCCGGCTGCCGCGGGCGGCGCAGCAGGGCGTCGAGCCGCAGCTCGAACTCGCGCCGGTTGACGAGGCCCGTGAGTGCGTCGTGGCTGGCCTGCCAGGAGAGCTGCTCGACATAGTGCTGCTCGCGCGTGACGTCGTGCAGCACCAGCACCGCCCCCGTCACCTTGCCGTGGTGGCGCAGGGCCGAGCCCATCAGCTTGACGGGCACGGCGGTCTGGTCGGGCCGCACGATGGTGCGGTGGGAGGGTGCGTGCACCGGGCCCGCCGAAACGCTGCCGCTGTGGCCGCCCGCACCGGCCTGCAGGATGTCGGTCACCAGAGCTGCGGCCGTGGGTACCTGGCCGCCGTCACCGTCGAACTTCAGGATGTCCGCGAGCGGCTGCCCTGTTGACGGCGCTGCAGCGTGGTCCAGCAGAACTTCGGCTGCGGGGTTCATGTAGACGATCTGGCCGCGGATGTCGGTGGTGATCACTGCATCGCCGATGGCGGTGAGCGTGGTGCGGGCCTGTTCACGCTCGGCGCTCAGCGCCTGCTCGGCGCGGCGGCGCTGTGCGAGCAAGGTGTGCGTGTGCCACAGCGTCAGCAGGATCAGGGTGGCGGCCATGCCGCCGTTGAGCCACATCAGCATCTGCACGATGCGGCGCGAGCTGTCGCCCAATGCCTCGCTGAAACTGCGGGCCACAGGCGTCACGCCGGCATTGATGTCGCGGATCGTGGCCTGCCAGTGCACGCGCGTGATCTCGTCCACCTGGCCCAGTTCGGTGTCATGGCGGATCTCGTGCGACAGGTCACGCAGCGCGTTGATGTATTCGTCGCCCACCAGCCAGAACTCCATCGGCTTTTGCACTATCTCGAAGCGGTGGAAGTAGCGCAGCAGCCAGATGAGGCTGTCGATGTCGTCCGGGTGGTTGCCGCCGTGCGCAAAGCCCTCGCGCGCCAGCGCGACCTGCACTTGTCCGGGTTGCAGCGCCAGGCGCGCCGATCGATCCCCGAGCGGGATCTGCATGGCCTGCGTGAACCGTTCGAATGCCTGGGGCGAGCCATTGGCCGCATACTGGCCCAGGTAGTAGATGGCGTCCTTTTGCCCTTTCGTCCACACGCTCTCGCCGGCCACGAAGGCGCGGACGCTGGACAGCACATAGAGGCTGGCCGTGGCGCAGGCGGCCAGCAGCAGCACCATGGCAATGAATGGCCAGGTCAGCCGCAATGTCAGCTGCAGGGGGCTCCGCTCAACCGGCTGCGACGCATCCATGGATTGATCTCCCGCCGTGGCCCAGGTCCGGGGCCTGCAGTGCTGCGCCCCGAAAAGCTGACCAGGCCGTGCTGGCTGTGCCTTCCGCAGGTTGCAGGGCGCCGTGGGGGCCTTGCCGGAAGGTCTCGACGCACTATATAGCGATCGTGCGGCGAATGCACCAAAGCTTGCGCCACCCCGACCCTCGGCCGCCTGGGCCCTTGGCGTGCTTGCCGCGAAAGCCCAAAGAGAAACGGCCCACGGCAGACATGCTGCCATGGGCCGGTCGCTGGGGCGAAAGCGAAGCCTTCGATGCCCCGGGCGCTGGGCGCTGGGCGCTGGAAGTTAGCGTTAGGGCGCCGGTGACGCTGCGCGCGTGCCTACCGTCACGGACTGCTGGTCGTCCGGGATGGCTGGGGTGATCAGGTCTTCGATGATGAAGGTGCGGTAGTAGAAGGCGGCGACTGCGCCTTCGGGGGTGATGGCGGACACGAGTGCATCGGCGTTGTCCTTGTCCGCCATCTTCACCAGCATGCCGTGGTGTCCCGCCCCGGCCAGGTCCGCAATGCGCCGGACCATGTCGCCTTCGGCGCCGACGGAGGGCAGGGGGGCATCGGCCGTGCCGAGCGTGCGCACGATGTCCTGCATGATGACCTCGGGGCTGGCGTAGGCCGCGTCGCCCTCATGTCCAGCCGCCTGCAGGGACGCGGCGGCCTGGCGCACGCAGTCTTCGTCCGGGAACAGCGCGAAAACGTGGCCGGTGGGGTAGAAGGTGCCGCCCATGTTGGTCATGGACGAATCAAGAATCAAAGGCTTCATGGCCATCTCCCGGTAGTGGTTCAACTGCCTGGATTGAACCGTGCGGCGGGATCTGGCCGTGTAGGTCGTCTGGCCTTTTTGCCGTCAGGCAGCGCAGTCGTGCCTGAATGGCCCCAGACGCTCAGTGGATAAGCGCCATCAGCTATCAATACAGTAGCAATTGCCCGGCGGCGCGATGCCGTGGTCAACGGCCCAGGCCAGTGATCCACGCCGCCAGCGCCGCGCAGTGCACCACCACGGTCAGCCAGTAGACCGCGCGAAACTCCGGCTTGCTCGATTTGTGCCGCAGCACCTGCTGGGCCAGCCACGCGGCCGGCCAGCCGCCAGCCAGGCCGAGCAGGTGCAGGTGCTTTTCCTGCGTGCGCCAGCGGCCATGCATGGCGGCGCTCTTGTCGGCGGCATAGGCACAGAAGGTAACCACGTTCACCGCCACGGCTGCAGTCAGCGTCCAGCCGAGCGGCAGCTGGTGTGCAGAGATGCCCCACCCCAGCATCAACACCCAGCCGAACGTGAGTGCCAGTGCCAAGCCAGCCGATGCGGACTGGCCACCTCCGCGCCTGCCCCGGGTGCGCGCGGCCCTTGGGCTGGGGTTAGAGCGGGGTGCATTGCGGTTGCCGCGGTCTGGTCTGGGGCGCGCTGCGTCCCGGGCTGGAGGGTTGCGCGACATGCCTGTGCTGCGGGGGGCCAGCCCCGCGGGCTCGACGGCCATGGCCCTCGGCCCTTTGCCGCCGACATGGATTTCTTCGTAGTTGACGGCCAGCCCTTCGCGGGGCGGCGCGCTCCCGCGAAAGTCGCGCAGATGAAAGAACACATCGGCCGACGTGCCGGGGCTGCGGATGAAGCCGAAAGCGCGCGTGGCGTCCCAGCGGATGACGGTGCCTTGTTTTTGCATCGGTCTCGGGTGCGTCAGGCCAGGGTGTGCAGGGGAATGTCCTGGGCCACCGCCAGGGCATCGAGCTGGGCCCGTGTCTGGGTGCGCAGGAACGCCGCCACCGCCTGGTGGGTGGCGGGTGCGCGCAGTACGTCGGCATCACCGCTCGCGGGCAGGCCTGCGGCGGTGCACAAACGCGCGGCAAAGTGCGGCTCCAGCGCGGCCACGGCCACGCGGCCGTCGGCGCAGGGGTAGATGCGGTAGCCCGCATGCTGGCCGCCCACATCGCCGTCGGGGGTGGTGAGCCCCCAGTCGCGGGGCTGGGCCAGCCATGCGGCAGCGTCGGCCAGTGCGACCTCGATGCACACGCCGTGGCCGGTACGGGCGCGCTCCAGCAGCGCCTGCAATACGGCTTCGCTGGCCATCAGCGCACCGCCCATGTCGGCGTAGAGCGTCGGGGGCATCTCGGTGCCGGTCACCAGGCCCGCGTCGGCCAGGTAGGTGAGGTCGTGGCCAGGCTCCTCGGCCCGTTCGGCCGCGGCGCCCACGATGCGCACCAGCGACAGGCGCGGGTAGCGCGCCTGCAGTGCATCCCACGCCAGGCCCAGCTTGCCCAGCGCCGATGGACGAAAGGACGTGATCAGGACATCCGTGCGCGCCAGTTCCTCATGCAGTACTGCCTGGCCTTCAGGGGTCTTGAGGTGCGCATGCACCACCCGCACGCCAGCGTGCAGCGTGGCGTAAGCCGCCGGGCTGTAGATGCCCATCGGGTCGGCACTGGGGTGGCCTGTCGCCGGGGGCGGCTCGAGCTTGGTGCACTCCGCGCCCAGGCGTGCGCAGCGCATCAGTGCGGCAGGGCCGGGCAGGTTGAGCGCCAGGCTCAAGATGCGGGTGCTGCGCAGGGGCTGAGGTTGAGGCTGATCGGTGGTTGCGAGGAAGGCGGTGCGAGCGGTCATGGGGCGTGGCGTTGGCTGGGGGTATGGCTGGGAGCTAGCAGAGACGGCGGAGACGGCGGAGATGGCGCAACAGGTGTGGATCGCACCGCCACTGGCTGGAACTTTTGGCGGGGGTAGGCGCTCCTTCCCTGCGTTATACATAATTTGTTACGCTCCCAGACCCATGCAACGCAGAACCTCTTTGGCGGCCCTGGCGGGCCTGGCCACCTTTCCGGGAGCTTTCTCCATGACTTCCTTGAGCCACGCCGCCGGCTTGCCGCCCTTGCAGGCGTTGAAGCCGTCGCCCCGCATGCCGGTGCTGTTCGTCGGCCACGGAAGTCCCATGAACGCGATCGAGGACAACGCATGGCGCCGCAGTTGGCAGGCCACCGGCACGGAGTTGATGGCGCGCGCGGTGCAGCCGCAGCTCATTCTGTGCGTGTCGGCCCACTGGCTCACGCGGGGAGGCTGGCAGGTCACCGGCATGGCGCAGCCCAAGACGATCCATGATTTCGGCGGCTTTCCGCAGGCGCTGTTCGACCAGCAGTACCCCGCACCGGGCGCGCCGGCGGTGGCGCGCAGCCTGGCCAGGGAGTTGAAGTCACCTGCCACGGGCGGCGCGTTGGGGGTGGACGAAGGCGAGTGGGGGCTGGACCACGGTACCTGGTCGGTGCTCAAGCCCATGTTCCCCAAGGCGGACATCCCGGTGCTGCAGCTGTCCATGGACTACAGCCGCGCCCCGGCCGAGCACTACGCGCTGGGCCAGCAACTCAAGGGCCTGCGCGACCGCGGCGTGTTGATTGTCGGCAGCGGCAACATCGTGCACAACCTGCGCGCATCGCGCCGCGGTTCTGCCGCCAACGAGGCCTACGACTGGGCCACCGAGTTCGACACGGTGGTGCAGGACCAGATCAAGAAGGGCCAGCTCGGCGCCCTGCAGGACTTTCAAAAACTGGGCGCCGTGGCGCAGCAGGCGCACCCTACGCACGAGCATTACCTGCCGCTGCTGTACGCCGCAGGCGCGGTGGCGCCCAGCGAAATGCCGCGGTTCTTCAACACGGGCTACCAGTCGGCGTCGATCTCGATGCGGTCGGTGCTGTGGGGTTGAGCGGCTCTTTGGGCACGCGTACAGGTTGATCTCGTCTGCACGGGGCGGGCACTCTTGGGCTTGCGACTGCGTTGTCGCAATGCAGCTGCGCTCTGTTGCTGATGCAGCACCTGGGTGCCAGTGGCGGCCTGGGCCCGCGCGTATTTTTTGTGCCTGAGGTAGCCATGACGACGGCGCGGCAGTGCGTGCACTCTGCATGCACGCTGCAGCCCTCGCGCAGGGGGACGGGGGTGATTTGCCTTCACGCCTCACCGGCACTGAATCACTTGGCCCTGCGCTGTGGCACGGTGCGCGCGCGCAATCGGTCCCAAGCCCATACCGTCCGCGCATCAGGCTCGACGGCCACCGTTGAGCGCCCGCCGCGCGGACTACAGCCTGTCAGGTTTCCTGCCGACTGAGGGGGCCCTCGGGTCGCCATATCTTGGCGGCGAGCAGTGTTGTGCTTGCTGCATTCACCGCATGCGGTGCACATGGCGTCCCCCATCTTTTAGCGTCCCTCCCTACCGTTCAACGCCATGAATTTTCAGCTGCCCCGGTCTTCAGCCGTGCCAGGTCGGGCACGCTCAGTGTTCCGTTTCGTCACCAAACCCTTGCGCAGCCTGCGCAGCCGCCGGTTCAAGGCGCCTCCGCGGCGTGTGATGGTGTGGTCGGTTTTCTCGGCGCTGCCGATGACGATGGTCGTGCTGCTGGGGACCTACTTGTCCTACCATTTTCATGAACAGCTGGTGCAAAGCCGCTCGCAGGTGGACTACACCCATCGGGTCCTGGGAGAGGTCAACCAGCTTTTCATCCTGCTGCAGGACGCCGAGACCGGGCAGCGCGGGTTCGTCATCACCGGTGACGACAGCTATCTGGACCCTTACCGGCAGGCGGTGGGCGCCACGGGGCCGGCGTTCGAGCGGCTGCGCGCGCTGTTGGTAGGCAGCGCCATTCAGAATTCGCAGATGGACAGGCTGGAGTCCCTGATCGACAGCAAGCTGGATGAGCTGCGGGAAGTGATCTTGCTGCGGCGCAGGGATGGGTTTGCCGATGCGGGGGCGAAGATCGCCACCGGCCAGGGCAAGCAACTGATGGACGCTGTGCGCGCTGAGGTGCAAGAAGTGGTGCGAACTGAGAAGTCGCTGTTGAACCAGCGGCAGGACGTTGCCAAATTGCGCGAGCGTGAGTTGATGAAGGTGGGCATGTATGTGGCGGCGCTCTCTATCGTGATGCGCATCGTGCTGGCCGCCACACTGGTGCAGTTGCGCAAGCGCCGTCTGCTGAACGGATGAGACCACCGTATCAGATCGCTTGGCCCCACCGCTCAGCGCGACAGGCTGGCCTGCTGTGTCTTGGTGTCTTGAGCGTCTTGAATCTGCAGCCAGCTCCAGCGATGGCGGTAGCTCGCAGCCTTGGCCTGAAACAGGGGCAGGTGAGGGCACTGCGGGTTGGGCCGCAGGGTGCCCGCATACAACTCTGCCAAGCCATACGGCGCGTACAGCGTGGGTGCCCCGGCCGCCGCGCCCGGCTGCAAGCCCACGCAGGTGCAGGGCACCAGAAAGCGTTCGATGCCATTGCGGGCTGACTGCAGTGCGTCGTAAGGAAAGCCGAACCACTGCTCGTACCACAAGTGCACCCGGGCCTGGTTCTTGGCTTCCACAGTGATCGGCAGATCGGCGAAGAGGGCGGCGACGCGGCCCTGCACTGCGTGCTCTGCGGCTTGCGACACGTCAGCGGCGTCGAAGTAGAACAGGTCGTAGTCCTTGATGTGCGCCGTGGGTGCCCACCCGGAGCGCAGGTTCCACACCGTCTGGAACAGGCAGCCGGCCACCAGCCAGGCATCGGGCAGGCCCAGAAGTGGCAAACGCTCCAGAATGGCCGCGTTGTGCGGGTTCTGGAGCGCTTCGGTCACAAAGCGGCGCTCGAGCGCCGCTTCAGCATCCAAGTCAGACCACCTTGGCAATCGACTGGCACACGTAGTCGATGTTCTTGCTGTTGAGCGCAGCCACGCACATGCGGCCGGTGTCCGTGCCGTACACGCCGAATTCATTGCGCAGGCGCACCATCTGGTCCTTGGTCAGGCCCGAATAGCTGAACATGCCGATCTGGGTGGTGATGAAGCTCATGTCCTGCTTCACGCCGGCAGCCTTGAGGCCATCGACCAGCTTCTGGCGCATGGCCTTGATGCGCACGCGCATTTCGGACAGCTCTTTTTCCCACAGAGCGCGCAGCTCGGGGTTGTTCAGCACCGCAGCCACCACCGCACCACCGTGGATGGGCGGGTTGGAGTAGTTGGTGCGGATCACGATCTTGAGCTGGCTCAGCACGCGGGAGGCTTCTTCCTTGTCCGTGCACAGCACCGACAGGCCGCCCACGCGCTCGCCATACAGGCTGAAGCTCTTGGAGAACGACGTGGACACGAAGAACGTGAGGCCAGCGGCCACGAACTTCTGGATCACGGCACCGTCTTCGGCGATGCCGTGGCCAAAGCCCTGGTAGGCCATGTCGAGGAAGGGGGTCAGGCCCTTGGCCTTGACGGTGGCCACCACCTGGTCCCATTGCTCGGGAGTGATGTCGTAGCCGGTGGGGTTGTGGCAGCAGGCGTGCAGCACGACGATGGTGCCGGCAGCAGCTGCGTTCAGGCTGGCCAGGAAGCCTTCGAAGTTCACGCCGCGCTTGGCTGCGTCATAGTAGGCGTAGGTGTCGACTTCGAAGCCGGCGTTGGTGAACAGGGCGCGGTGGTTTTCCCAACTGGGGTCGGAGATCAAGACCTTGGCGTTGGGGCTGACCTTCTTGAGGAAGTCGGCGCCGATCTTCAGGCCGCCGGTGCCGCCGATGGCCTGCACGGTGGCCACGCGGCCGGACGTGACAGGTTCGCTGTCGGCGCCGAACACCAGGCTCTTGACGGCGTTGTCATACGCCACGATGCCGTCGATGGGCAGGTAGCCGCGGGCGGTGGGGGCGGACATCATGGTCTTTTCTGCGGCCTGCACGCACTGCAGCAGGGGCAGCTTGCCGTTGTCGTCGAAATAAACGCCGACGCCCAGGTTGACCTTGTTGGGGTTGGTGTCAGCGTTGAATTGCTCGTTGAGGCCCAGGATGGGGTCGCGGGGGGCCATTTCGACGGCGGTGAACAGAGACATGAAAATCCTTGAAAGGTTGTCAGTAGCGAAGAATCCAGGCGTGGTGTACTGTGCCGGGTTCCGCCGATTTTAACGGCCTGCCCACACCACTCGTTGACTGCACCCATGCCGGATATCACACAGGTCATAACGGAAAAGCAAGACGGCGAATTCGTCAGTTTCCCCGATTCACCCTTCGAGCTGTTCCAGCCGTACCCGCCTGCGGGCGACCAGCCCGAGGCCATTGCCAAGCTGGTGGAGGGCCTGAACGACGGCGAAGCCTTCCAGACCCTGCTGGGCGTGACGGGCTCGGGCAAGACCTTCACCATGGCCAACGTCATCGCCCGCATGGGTCGCCCGGCCATCATCTTCGCGCCCAACAAGACGCTGGCCGCGCAGTTGTACAGCGAGTTCCGCGAGTTCTTCCCCAAGAACGCCGTGGAGTACTTCGTGAGCTACTACGACTACTACCAGCCCGAGGCCTATGTGCCGCAACGGGACCTGTTCATTGAAAAGGACAGCGCGATCAACGAGCACATCGAGCAGATGCGGCTGTCTTGCACCAAGAGCCTGATGGAGCGGCGCGATGTGGTCATCGTGGCCACCGTGTCGGCCATCTACGGCATCGGCGAGCCCGAGAGCTACCACCGCATGGTGATGACGCTGCGCGTGGGCGACAAGCTGGGCCAGCGCGACGTGATCGCGCAGCTGATCCGCATGCAGTACCAGCGCAACGAGGCCGATTTTTCACGCGGCAAGTTCCGCGTGCGGGGGGACACGATCGACGTGTTTCCAGCCGAGCACTCCGAGCTGGCGATCCGGATCGAGCTTTTTGACGACGAAGTGGAGAGCCTGCAGCTGTTCGACCCCCTCACCGGGCGCGTCAAGCAAAAGATACCGCGCTTCACGGTGTATCCCAGCAGCCACTACGTCACACCACGCGACAAGGTGCTCACCGCTGTGGAGACCATCAAGCTGGAGCTGGCCGAACGCCTGCAGCAACTGTTGGCCGACGGCAAGCTGGTGGAGGCGCAGCGGCTGGAGCAGCGTACCCGGTTCGATCTGGAGATGCTCAGCGAAGTAGGGCACTGCAAGGGCATCGAGAACTACACGCGCCACCTGTCCGGCGCTGCGCCGGGCGACCCGCCCAGCACGCTGACGGACTATATGCCCAAGGATGCGTTGATGTTCCTGGACGAGAGCCACCAGATGATCGGCCAGCTCAACGCCATGTACAGCGGCGACCGGTCGCGCAAGACGACGCTGGTGGAGTACGGCTTTCGGCTGCCGTCGGCGCTGGACAACCGCCCGCTCAAGTTCGAGGAGTTCGAGCAGCGCATGCGCCAGGCGATCTTCGTTACCGCCACCCCTGCGGAGTACGAACGCACGCATTCCGGGCAGATCGTGGACCAGGTGGTGCGTCCGACGGGGCTGGTGGACCCACAGGTCGAGGTGCGCCCCGCCACCCATCAGGTGGATGATGTGCTGCAGGAAATACGCATTCGGGTCGAAAAGCACGAGCGCGTACTCATTACCACGCTGACAAAGCGCATGGCCGAGCAACTGACCGACTACCTGACCGACAACGGCGTCAAGGTCCGCTACCTGCACAGCGACGTGGACACGGTCGAGCGGGTGGAGATCATCCGCGACCTGCGCCTGGGTGCTTTCGATGTGCTGGTGGGGATCAACCTGCTGCGGGAGGGGCTCGATATTCCCGAGGTATCGCTGGTGGCCATTCTGGATGCGGACAAGGAGGGTTTCCTGCGTGCCGAGCGCAGCCTGATCCAGACCATCGGCCGCGCAGCGCGCAACCTGAACGGCCGCGCCATCCTGTACGCCGACCGGATCACCGACTCCATGAAAAAAGCCATGGGCGAGACGGAACGACGCCGCATCAAGCAGATCGCACACAACGAGGAACACGGAATCACGCCGCGCAGCATTGTCAAGCGGGTAAGAGACCTGATTGACGGTGTGTACAGCGAAAAGGCCGGCAAGGACGCCGAACGTCTGGAGCAGGAAGCCATGCGGCGCGCCCAGGTGGAGGACATGTCCGAGAAGGACGTGGCGCGCGAGATCAAGCGGCTGGAAAAGCTCATGCTGGAGCACGCGCGCAACCTGGAATTCGAGCAGGCTGCCCGCGTGCGGGACCAGCTGACGAGGCTCAAGGACCAAGCGTTCGGTGCGCACGGAAATGATTCGGTGGCCTTGTGAATGGGCGTTGGAAGTGTCGGGTTAAGACATTGCTGATCAAATTGCGACCAGTTGGTTTTTTATCCCGACCAATTCGATAGGGATTTGTGTTATACTTGCACAAAACACTCAAGAAAACAGCCCAGCGATGAAGGGCTCCTTGCACGCCTTTGCAGGTGATCGCACGGAGAAGGGGCGGAGACGGTGCCTCACTGGCCATCAGCCAGTGGCGGCGGTTTCTACAACGAACAAGCCTTAGCACAAGGAGCTTGCGATGCGTCTCACAACCAAAGGCCGTTTTGCGGTCACCGCCATGATCGATTTGGCCCTGCGCCAGAACAATGGCCCTGTCACGCTGGCCGCGATCAGCCAGCGCCAGCAGATCTCGCTGTCGTACCTCGAGCAGCTGTTCGGCAAACTGCGCCGCCATGAACTGGTCGAATCGACCCGCGGCCCCGGTGGCGGCTACACCCTGGCCCGCAAGGCGGGCGACATCACCGTGGCGGACATCATCGTGTCGGTGGACGAACCCATCGACGCGACCCAGTGCGGCGGCAAGGAAAACTGCCTGGGCGAAGCCGGTCGCTGCATGACGCATGAACTGTGGGCTTCGCTGAACCAGCGCATGGTGGAGTTTCTGGACTCCGTCACGCTGCAAAAGCTGGTGGAAGAGCAGCTTGCCAAGGGTGTGCAGATCGAGGACAAGCCCGTGGTTCGCCGCGCGATCTCCACGACGCCGGTGGTCAAGCCCATCCGCGTGAATGCCCCGAACTCCGTCTTTGCCCTGGGCAACGTCTTCGCGAAGTCTTGAGCCTCGGTGCGCCGTGCTGGCCCTGGGGTCGGCACCGCCCTGAACGTTATTTGAACATCGACCTTCTTCCAGCAAATCTGCCAGCCAGAAACCTCTACTGAGCCAGCCATGGACATGACCCCGCACTTCCCCATCTATCTCGACTACGGCGCCACCACTCCGGTGGACCCGCGCGTGGTGGACGCCATGATTCCCTGGCTGCGCGAGCATTTCGGCAACGCGGCCTCGCGCAGCCACGCCTGGGGCTGGGAGGCGGAAGAAGCGGTAGAGAATGCCCGCGGCCAGGTGGCCGACCTGATCGGCGCCGACCCGCGCGAAATCGTCTGGACCAGCGGCGCCACCGAATCGATCAACCTGGCTCTGAAGGGTGCCGCCCAGTTCTACAAAGGCAAGGGCAAGCATCTCATCACGCTCAAGACCGAGCACAAGGCCGTGCTGGACACCATGCGCGAGCTGGAGCGACAGGGCTTCGAGGTCACCTACCTCGACGTGCAGGAAGACGGCCTGGTCAACATGGACGCCCTCAAGGCGGCCATCCGCCCTGACACCATCCTCATCAGCGTGCTGTTCGTGAACAACGAAATCGGCGTGATCCAGGACATTCCGGCCATCGGCGCACTGTGCCGTGAGAAGGGCATCTTGTTCCACGTCGACGCGGCCCAGGCCACCGGCCGCGTGGCGATCGACATGGCCACGCTGCCCGTCGACCTGATGAGCATGACGGCGCACAAGACCTACGGCCCCAAGGGCATCGGCGCACTGTTCGTGCGCCGCAAGCCCCGCGTGCGCCTGGAAGCCCAGATGCACGGCGGCGGCCACGAGCGCGGTATGCGCTCGGGCACCTTGCCCACACACCAGATCGTGGGCATGGGCGAGGCGTTCCGCATCGCCAAGGAAGAAATGGCCGAAAGCAATGCCAAGGCCCATGCGCTGCAGCAGCGCCTGCTGGTCGGCCTGAAGGACATCGAGCAGGTGTTCATCAACGGCAGCATGGAACGCCGCGTGCCGCAGAACCTGAACATGAGCTTCAACTACGTCGAAGGCGAGTCGCTCATCATGGGCATCAAGGGTCTGGCAGTGTCGTCCGGCTCCGCCTGCACGTCTGCCAGCCTGGAGCCCAGCTACGTGCTGCGCGCCCTGGGCCGCAGCGACGAGCTGGCGCACAGCAGCCTGCGCATGACCATCGGCCGCTTCACCACGGAAGAAGAGATCGACTACGCGATTTCCACCATCCGCGAGAACGTCGCCCGCCTGCGCGAGCTGAGCCCCCTGTGGGAGATGTACAAGGACGGCATCGACATCAGCACCATCCAGTGGGCTGCGCACTGATCCCCAATTTCCGAAGATTCAAGAGGTACACATCATGGCTTACTCAGACAAAGTGGTAGACCACTACGAGAACCCCCGCAACGTGGGTTCGTTCGACAAGGGTGATGATTCGGTGGGCACCGGCATGGTGGGCGCGCCAGCCTGCGGCGACGTGATGAAGCTGCAGATCAAGGTCAACCCTGCCACCGGCGTGATCGAAGACGCGCGCTTCAAGACCTACGGCTGTGGCTCTGCCATTGCTTCGTCGTCGCTCGTGACCGAATGGGTCAAGGGCAAGACGCTGGATGAAGCCGCGGCGCTCAAGAACAGCGAAATCGCCGAAGAGCTGGCGCTGCCGCCGGTCAAGGTGCACTGCTCGATCCTCGCGGAAGACGCCATCAAGGCCGCCGTGCTGGACTACAAGACCAAACACGCAGCCACTGCCACCGCTGCCTGATTGCCATGGCCATTACGCTGACTGAAGCCGCTGCCCGGCATGTGAACCGGTACCTGTCCCGCAGGGGCAAGGGGCTGGGCGTGCGCCTGGGCGTCAAGACGACGGGGTGCTCTGGCCTGGCCTACAAGCTGGAATATGTGGATGACACCCAGCCCGAAGACATCGTGTTCGAGAACCACGGCGTCAAGGTGCTGATCGACCCCAAGAGCCTGGCGTACATCGACGGTACCGAGCTCGACTTCGTGCGTGAAGGCCTCAACGAGGGCTTCAAGTTCAACAACCCCAATGAGCGGGATCGTTGCGGCTGCGGAGAGAGCTTCCGCGTCTGAGGTATGAACCGCCCCGTGAGCTGCGTAGCGCCTTGCCCCTCTCCCGTGGGAGTGGGGCGCCCAACGGGGCTTGGCAGAGTGAGCACTGCGGTGGCACTGGTGGCAGCCGTATCGGTTTCATGGGCTGTGGGCAGTGCTTAGCGCGATGGACAACCACCTGACAAACCGCCCCCGTTGGCGGTTTTTTCTTGGCCTATGAACCTGCAATCTGACGACTTTGAACTCTTTGGCCTGGATCGCCGCTTTGCGCAGGATCGCAGCGCCATCGATGCGCGCTGGAAAGAGCTGCAGCGCGAGGCGCACCCGGACAAGTTCGCCGCCCAGGGCGCTGCCGCCCAGCGCGTGGCCATGCAGTGGTCGGTGCGCATCAACGAGGCCTACCAGCGCCTGAAGGACCCCATGCGCAGGGCGTCCTACCTGTGCGAGCTCCACGGTGCGCCCATCCGTGCCGAGGACAACACGGCAATGCCTGCCGCGTTCCTCATGCAGCAGATGGAATGGCGTGAGGCCCTGGAAGAGGCCGAGGCGGAGCCCGAACTGGATGCGCTGGACGACACCGTGGCGCGAGCCCGCCGGGAGGCGCTTGCCGAATGCGAAGCGCTGATCGATAGCCAGCACAACTATGCGGGTGCTTCCCAGCAGGTCAGAGCCCTCATGTTCATTGCGCGATTTGCCGACGACATCGAGCGCCGGCGAGAGCAACTGGGACAATAGCCCCCGTTTCTTGTGTTTCCCCTCCAGAGGCAGGCCGTGACCGTGGCCTGCCTTCCTCGTTAGAGATACCGAATTCCATGGCGCTTTTGCAGATTTCCGAGCCCGGCCAGTCCCCCGACCCCCATCAGCGGCGCATTGCCGTGGGCATTGATTTGGGCACCACGCATTCTCTGGTCGCGGCCGTGCGCAACGGCGTTGCCGAATGCCTGCCCGACGCGCAGGGCAGGGTGCTGCTGCCCTCAGTGGTGCGCTACCTGGGCAACGGCGGCCGCCAGATCGGCTACGACGCGGTGACAGCCCAGACGCAGGATGCGCGCAACACCATTGCGTCCGTCAAGCGCTTCATGGGCCGTGGCCTGCGCGATGTGGCCGATGCCGACAAGCTTCCGTACGACTTCGTATCGGGCAACGGGCCGCAGTCCGAAGGCATGGTGAGCCTGGACACAGCCGATGGCGTCAAGTCGCCAGTGGAAGTCAGTGCCGAGATCCTGGCCACGCTGCGCTACCGCGCGGAAGACACCTTCAACGACGACCTTTACGGCGCGGTCATCACCGTGCCTGCCTACTTCGACGACGCGCAGCGCCAGGCCACCAAAGACGCCGCCAAGCTGGCCGGCATCCATCTGCTGCGCCTCATCAACGAGCCGACGGCCGCGGCCATCGCTTACGGTCTGGACAACGCGAGCGAGGGTGTGTACGCCGTGTACGACCTGGGCGGCGGCACCTTCGACATCTCCATCCTGCGGCTCACGCAGGGCGTGTTCGAGGTGATTGCCACCGGTGGCGACTCTGCCCTGGGCGGTGACGACTACGACGCAGCCTTGGCAGACTGGGTGCTGGCGCAGTTGAACCTGCAGGTGACGACCCCTGCCGACAAGGCGGCCGTGCGGATGGCCGCACGGGCCTGCAAGGAGGCGCTGACCACTACTGATTTGATAGCATTCAGCGCGCACCTATCGGGCGGTAGCGTGCATTTCGACGTCAAGAAATCCGATTTTGAAGCCGCAACCGCCGACCTGACCGCCCGCTCGATGGCCGCTGTGCGCCGCGCCTTGCGCGATGCGCACCTGGCCCGCGACGAAGTGCAGGGCGTGGTGATGGTGGGGGGCTCCACCCGCATGCCGCAGGTGCAGCGTGCCGTGGCCGAATTCTTTGGCAAGCAGCCGCTGAACAACCTGAACCCTGACGAGGTGGTGGCCCTGGGCGCGTCGGTGCAGGCCAACCAGCTGGCGGGCAACGACACCGCTGGCGACCTGCTGCTGCTGGACGTGACACCGCTGTCGCTGGGCATCGAAACCATGGGCGGGCTGGTGGAGCGCATCGTGGCCCGCAACGAAACCATCCCCACCGCCAAGGCGCAGGACTTCACCACCTACAAGGACGGCCAGACCGCGCTGGCGATCCACGTGGTGCAGGGCGAGCGCGACCTGGTGCAGGACTGCCGCAGCCTGGCGCGCTTCGAGTTGCGCGGCATTCCGCCCATGGCGGCCGGTGCCGCCCGCATCCGCGTGACCTTCACGGTCGACGCGGATGGCCTGTTGAGCGTGAGCGCCAAGGAGCAGGGCAGTGGCGTGGAGGCGCGCATCGACGTGAAGCCGTCGTACGGCCTCTCGGACGACGATATCGCCCGCATGCTGCAGGATGGCTTTGCGACGGCCGCGCAGGACATGAAGGCGCGCGCCGTGGTCGAAGCCCGGGTGGATGCCGACCGCATGCTCATCGCCACGCAAAGCGCACTGGATGCAGATGGCGACGTGCTCATGGCGGAAGAGCGCACACGCATCGAGGCCTTGATGGCCTCCTTGCGCGGGCAGCGCGAGGTGGACGATGCCGCCGTGATCGAAGCCGCGACCGAGGCCCTGGCCAAAGGCACCGAAGCCTTTGCGGCCCAGCGCATGAACCGTGGCATCCAGCAGGCGCTGGCGGGCAAGAACGTTCAGGCGCTCTGACGCCGACTCGACATCAGCCCCCGACAAAACCCGAAAAGACGACCGAGACGACCCGTCCAGACGACAAGAAGAAACGACCCCATGCCCGTCATCAAGATCCTTCCCCATCCCGAATACTGCCCTGCAGGCACGGAGATCACCGCGGCTGCGGGCACATCGATCTGCGAGGCGCTGCTCGAGAACCACATCAACATCGAGCACGCGTGCGACATGAGCTGCGCCTGCACCACCTGCCATGTCATCGTGCGCCAGGGTCTGCACTCGCTCAACGAGGCCGAAGAAGAAGAGGAAGACCTGCTCGACCGTGCCTGGGGCCTGGAGCCCCAATCGCGCCTGTCGTGCCAGGCCATCCTGGCGCAGCAGGACGTTGTGGTGGAGATTCCCAAATACACCATCAACCACGCCAAGGAGAACCACTGATGCGCGCAGCGACGGGCCACACCCAGCAAGGTTGCGCCTCCTTGGGGGGCCGCGTGGACACGGCATGCCAAGCCTGGGGGCGCGCATGACCCGCCAGATCGTTCTCGACACCGAAACCACCGGCCTGTCGGCCGACAGCGGCGACCGCATCATCGAGCTCGGTTGCGTCGAGCTTCTGAACCGCAAGCTCACGGGCAACAACCTGCACCTGTACTTCAACCCGGGCCGCGACAGCCATGAAGATGCTTTGAAAGTGCACGGCATCAGCAACGAGTTCCTGAAGGACAAGCCCAAGTTTGCGGAAGTGGCCGATGAGATCCTGCAGTACCTGCAGGGCGCTGAAATCATCATCCACAACGCCGCGTTCGACGTCGGCTTCCTGAACAAGGAGCTGGAGCTGATCGGACGGCCCGCGTTTCGCACCTACGTGGAAAGCGTCACCGACACGCTGGCCATGGCCAAGGAGATGTACCCCGGCAAGCGCAATTCGCTGGATGCCCTGTGCGACCGCCTGGGCGTGGACAACTCCAGCCGCACCCTGCACGGCGCGCTGCTGGACGCCGAGCTGCTGGCCGATGTGTACATCAACCTCACGCGGGGCCAGGACGCGCTGCTGATTGCCGACGATGGCGACGAGGGCGCGGACGGACTGCCGATCGTCGCGGTGGATCTGCGCACTTTCAGCTTGCCGGTCCTGAGTGCCAGCGAGGCCGAGAATGTGGCGCACGAAGAGGTGCTGGCACAGATCGACAAGGCCAGCGGCAGCAAGACAATCTGGCGAAAATTTGAAAACGCCTGAAAAGTTGTGCCATAATCGAAGGCTTGTCGGAGCGACGACGGGAGATTAGCTCAGGGGTAGAGCACTGCATTCACACTGCAGGGGTCGCAAGTTCGAAACTTGCATCTCCCACCAAGCACGCTCGCAGACAAGCCACGGCAAAGTCCTTTTTTCGAAGGACGGAGCTGCGGGAGATTAGCTCAGGGGTAGAGCACTGCATTCACACTGCAGGGGTCGCAAGTTCGAAACTTGCATCTCCCACCAATTCAAAATCCTTGCAGGCTTAGGGCTTGCAAGGATTTTTTCGTTGCGGCGCGTACAAGCCCGCTCAGTTGCTGGCCTTGCCGCAGCCAGCGGCGCACAGGCCCGAGGCCGCGAACTCCATGGTCCGCCCCGACAGCGGCACGATGACCGGAACGCGCGATGCCTTGATGAAGGCTTCCGTCTTGCTGCCCGGGCGCACCACACCATCCACCGTGCCGACCTCGTTGACATGTTAGGCGATCACGGATGCCGGCTTGACCAGTTCGTTGATCACGAAGGCGGCTTCCGCAGGGCCGGTGCTGAAGCCGTCGCCGATGTTCATCACCGCGAGCTTGGCCTTGTAGTAGTCGCGCACCACGCGTTCCTGGTCGGCGGTGATGCCCGTATCGCCCGACAGGTAGGCTACCAGCCCGTTGCTGAAGGTCAGCACGTATCCGGTTGCCAGGCCAACGTCACCGGCAATGCCGGCCGCCTTCATTGCATCGCCCAGCTGGCCTCCGATGTAGTCCGGGTCGACGCCGTTGCTGTGCATGGCCGTCACCGTTGCGATGCGCACGCCGGCGACCGTGACGCTGCCGCCGAAGCGCGCCAGCATCGAGTTGGCCGGGTCGCCGCCGTTGGCCTTGAGCTTGGCCGCGAAGAAGGGCGGCATCTCGCTGCCGGTCACGATCTTGGACTTTTTGGCCAGCGCGATGTTCACCGCGCTGGAGTTGGGCAGGGCCGAGACCGACATGTCGGGGCTGGCACAGGTCCCCGAATTGGGCGCCGCGTTGTGCGCGTTGCCCACATGGTCACCATGCATGTGGCTCACGAGGATGATGTCGATCTTGCCCAGGCGCGGGTCACTGGCGCCGGCCACCGTGCGGCCCGGGTCGTACAGCACGCGCGTGCCGTTGGGGTCCTCGAAGACCAGGGCCCGGTCCTGCGGGCACAGCTCACCCTCGATGCCGCCCAACGGCGTCACCTTCACGTTCTGGGCCTGGGCCGACAAAGCGGCGACCAGGAAGAGGGCAGCGGCAGAGCACTTCAAGCGCATGGCATCTCCTCATTCGGTGGGTGGGCGGGGCTGCGACTGCTGCCGCAGCCCGCAACCCGCAGATTGTGTCACTTACCCGGCACTGGACCCCAGACGCGCCATGTGCACCTGGTGCAGGGTGATCTTGCGCACTTCGGCCTGGCTGGTCTGGATGTGGGCGCGCAGCAGCATGGCGGCCTGGTCGCCGCGGTGCGCGCGGATGGCCTTGAGGATGGTGGCGTGCTCATCGTACGTGGCATCGATGCGCGCCTGCTGCGTGAAGTCGAGCCGGCGGATGATGCGGATGCGCTCGGTCACGTCGCGGTGCACGCGCGTCATCTCGGCATTGCCGGCGGCGCGCACCAGCGCGCAGTGGAATGCCTCGTCCCAGGCTGCCACCTGCAGGGTGTCGGTGCTGCGCTGGTCCGGCGGCACGAGCCAGATGTTGTTGAGTTCGTCGAGCAACCGGTGGTCGACCTGGATGGACTTGAGAGCGCCCGCTCCTTCGTCGCACAGGCGGTGCACGGCCGTGGTCTCCAGCACCATGCGCAGGTCGTAGAGCTGCTCGAACTGGTCGAAGTCGAAAGGCAGCACGCGCCAGCCGCTGCGAAACAGCACCTCCACGTAGCCCTCCTGCTGCAGGCGCACCAGGGCCTGGCGCACGGGCGTGCGCGAGACGCCCAGCCGTTCGCAGATCTCGTTCTCGGTGAAGCGGTCGCCCGGCACCAGCTTGAACTCACCCACGTCGCGCTTGAGCTGGGCGTACACATCGTCGGCGCGCGAGTTGCGCACCGGTTTCGTCTTGGAAGGAGGGGAGGCGGGGCGGGGGGGCTGCACAGGGCGACTTTAGCAACTACGGGGCCAGCAACGCGTCGGCCAATCGCGGCAGCAACGCGGCCGACGGAGCGGTCCAGCCGACGATGGCGCCCTGGGCGCGCAGCATCTCGATGGCGGCTGCCTTGAAATGGGGGAAATAGCTCTCGGTGCAGTCTTCGAGCAGCAGGCCATCATACCCGCGGTCATTGGCCTCGCGCATGCTGGTCTGCACGCAGACCTCGGTGGTCACGCCCATGAAGACGAGGTGGGTGATGCCGCGCGCTTGCAGCGTTTCGTGCAGGCCCGTGGCGTAGAACATGCCCTTGCCGGGCTTGTCGACGACGATCTCGCCCACCACCGGCGCCAGCGCGGGGATGATCTGGTTGCCCGGCTCTCCCGCCACCAGGATGCGGCCCATGGGCCCCGCGTCGCCGATGCGCAATTGCGGGTTGCCGCGCAGGCGCTTGGCGGGCGGGCAGTCGGACAGGTCGGGCCGGTGCGATTCGCGCGTGTGCACGACCAGGCCGCCCGCGGCGCGCCAGGCCAGGAGCACGGCCTGGCAGGCCGGCACGATGGCTTCGAGCAAAGACACGTCGTTGCCCAGCGTCTCGCCAAAGCCGCCGGGCTCGATGAAGTCGCGCTGCATGTCGATGATCACCAGCGCGGTGTGCGGCAGCGAGAAGCGGTAGTCGAAAGGGTGGGCGTGGATGGTCGTCAGGCTCATGCCGCTTCCTGGTGGGGTGTGTGATCGTGTCCGCCGCCCATGTAGGCGCCCAGCACATGGCGCTCTGCGATGGCGGAGGGGGTTTCGTGGACGATACGGCCTTCGCTCATGACCACGATGCGGTCGGCCAGCTCCAGCAGCTCGTCCAGGTCTTCGCTGATGAGCAGCACGGCGCCGCCGCGCTCGCGCACGCCCAGGATGCGAGCATGGATCTCTGCCACGGCCGCAAAGTCCAGCCCGAACACCGGGTTGGCGGCGATCAGCACATTGATCTCGCCCGCCAGCTCGCGCGCCAGCACCGCGCGCTGCACGTTGCCGCCCGACAGGCTGCGGATGGGGGCGCCTTCTCCCTGGGTCTTGACGCCGTAGCCAGCGATCCACTCGCGTGCCCGGCTGCGCCAGGTGGAAAAACGCAGCACGCCGCCCGTTGACAACGGCGGTTGGTCGAAGTCGCGCAGGGCCATGTTCTCGGCCACCGACAGGTCGCCCACGCAGGCATTGCGCAGCGGCTCCTCGGGCAGGCTGCGTACCCTGAGTTCACGGTTCTGCGCGCGCGTGGCCGTGTAGTCCCGGCCCAGCACCTGCACTTTGCCGGCCAGGCGCGGGCGCTGGCCCACCAGGGCCTCGACCAGCTCGCGCTGGCCGTTGCCCGATACGCCGGCCACGCCCAGCACCTCGCCCCTGCGCACCGACAGATCAAGGCCATGCAGGGCGAGGGTGCCACGGTCGCCGAGGGCCTGCAGGCCTTCCACCTGCAGCGCGACCTCGCCCGGCGGTTCGTCAGTGTCCGCTGTCGCTGCCGCGCTGGCTGCGGGTGGCGAGGCGTTGGCGGCATCGCCCATCATGGCCTGTGCCAGCGCCTGAGGGCCGGTGTCGGCCACCCGGCCGTGGTGCACAGCCTGGCCGCGGCGCAGAACGGTCACCGCATCGGCATAGGCCATCACTTCACGGAACTTGTGCGTGATGATGATGACGCTGCACTGGCCGCTGCGTGCAAAGGTGCGCACATGGCCCAGCACCTCGTCGGCCTCCTGCGGGGTCAGCACCGAGGTGGGTTCGTCCAGGATCAACAGGCGCGGGCGCAGGTACAGCTGCTTGAGCAGTTCGAGCTTCTGCTTTTCTCCGGCTGCCAGTTCCGACGGGCGGGCATCCAGGTCCAGCCGGAAGGGCGTGGTGGCCAGAAAGGCCTGCAGCTCGGCCCGCTGGGCGCGCCAGTCGATCACCGCCGGGGTTTGGCCACCGGCCAGCAGCAGGTTCTCGGCCACCGTCATGCCCGGGGCCAGCGTGAAGTGCTGGTAGACCATGCCGATGCCCAGGCTGCGCGCGACGATGGGGTTGGCGATGGCCTGTTCGCGCCCGTCCAGCAGGATGGCGCCTTCCTCGGCCCTCTGGAAGCCCGCCACGCACTTGACCAGGGTGCTCTTGCCCGCGCCGTTCTCGCCCAGCAGGGCGTGCACGCTGCCGGGTTCCACGCGCATGCTCACGCGGTCCATGGCGGTGAAGCTGCCAAAGCGCTTGGTCAGGTTCCAGGTCTCCAGCGCCAATGCACCGGTGCCTGTGGGCAGGGCGCCTATGGGTTGTTCGGGCATGGGAGCTTCCTTTTCCTTCAGGCCAATGCGGCAAGCAGCGCGCTGGAGGGGGCATGTGCACCGAAAACTCCGCCCTGCATGGTCACCATGTTCAATGCGGCCTGATGGTTGGCGGGGTCGGTGGCGGCCGTGCAGTCGGACAGCAGCAGGCATTCGTAGCCGCGGTCGTTGGCCTCGCGCAG
Source organism: Acidovorax sp. NPDC077693 (assembly GCF_044542805.1). Classification (NCBI taxonomy): domain Bacteria; kingdom Pseudomonadati; phylum Pseudomonadota; class Betaproteobacteria; order Burkholderiales; family Comamonadaceae; genus Acidovorax; species Acidovorax sp. NPDC077693. The sequence continues at coordinate 138,528 of NZ_JBITVD010000012.1, forward strand.
GGTGGTGTGCACGCAGACGTCGGTGGTGATGCCGGCGAGGATGAGGTTCTGCACCCCCGCCAGGCCGAGCACCATGTCCAGGTCGGTGGCGTAGAACGAGCCCTTGCCGGGCTTGTCGATCACCACCTCGCCGGGCAGCGGCGCCAGCTCCGGGATCAGCTCCCAACCCGGCTCGCCGCGCACCAGGATGCGCCCGCACGGCCCGGCGTCGCCGATGCCCAGGCCCTCCTTGCCGATCTGGCGCGAACGCCAGCGCTTGTTGGCCGGCAGGTCGGCGAGATCAGGCCGGTGCCCCTCGCGGGTGTGGATGATGCGGTAGCCCAGCGTGCGCAGTGCCGACAGCAGCCGCTGCAGCGGGGCGATGGGGGCCCGCGTGAGGGCGATGTCGTAGCCCATCACGTCCACATAGCCGCCGATGCCGCAGAAGTCGGTCTGCATGTCGATCACGATCAGCGCGGTGTTGTCCGGGCGCAGGTCGCCGTTGTAAGGCCAGGCATAGGGGTTGGCCTGCACATGGCGGGTGGTCGCTGTGGTCACGTGAGAGGTCCTTCAAGACTATTTGGTGGAAGACAATTCGCCCGGGCTGCCCGCGGCCACGCTGCCGGGCTTGCAGGTCACGACCAGGATCAACAGGGTCAGCACATAGGGAACGGTGTTGAACAGGTGGTAGCCCCAGCCCACGCCCACCGACTGCAGCGCCGGGCCGATGGCGCCGGCCCCGCCGAAGAGCATGGCGGCGACCATGCAGCGCAGCGGGTTCCAGCGCGCGAAGATCACCAGCGCTACGGCGATCAGGCCCTGGCCGCTGGAGATGCCCTCGTTCCAGCTACCGGGGTAGAAGAGGGTGAGCGAGGCGCCGCCCAGCCCGGCGATGAAGCCGCCCGCCGCCGTGGCCGCGATGCGGATGCCGGGCACCGAATAGCCGAGCGCGCGCGCGGCGTTGGCCGAGTCGCCCGCCAGCCGCACCAGCAACCCCCAGCGGGTGCGCGCAAAGGCCCACCAGAGGGCCACGGCCAGCACGATGCCCAGCGGCAGCAGGGCGTTGACCTGCAGGGCCGACTGCACCACGGGCGAGTCGCTCCAGCCGCCCAGCGCCAGCGCCGGGATCTGCGGGGCCTGCGGCTGGATCAGCGGCTTGCCCAGGTAGAAGGCCAGGCCCGTGCCCAGCAGCATCAGCGCAATGCCGGTGGCCACGTCGTTCACGCGCGGCAGCGAGCACAGCACGCCATGCAGCGTGGCCAGCAGGGCGCCTGCCGTGGCCCCTGCCAACACGCCCAGCCAGGGCGAGCCGGTGAGGTAGGCGCCACCGAAGGCGGTCATGGCCGAGAGCACCAGCACCCCCTCCAGCCCGAGGTTGATGCGGCCGGATTTTTCGGTGAGGCACTCGCCCAGGCTCACGAACAGGAAGGGCACGCCCACGCGCAGGGCCCCGCCCACGATGGCGGCCACCAGGGCAATCCATTGGTCTGCGGTCATATGGGCTCCACATTCGCGGTGGGAGGGGCGGTTGGAGTCGTCGCCTCGGCGGGCCGGCTGCGCCGCTGGGCCCACAGGGCCCGCCAGTCCACGTCACGCAGCGCCTCGCTGGCCAGGATCAGCACGAAGGCAATGCCCTGCAGTACCATCACCGAGGCATCGGGCAGGCCCAGGCGGCGCTGCAGCAGGCTGCCGGCCGCGCCGAAGCCGCCGAACAGGATGGCCACCGGAATGATGGCGATCGGGTTGTGCCGCGCGATGAAGGCCACGAGGATGCCGGCGTAGCCGTAGCCCGCGATCAGCGCGCCGTTAGCATTGGTGTGCACCGCCGCCACCTCCACGGCACCGGCCAGGCCTGCCGCCGCGCCGCCCAGGGCGCAGGCCACCAGGATCAGGCGCGTGGCCGGCAGGCCCACGAGTTGCGCGGCGCGCGGGTTGCCGCCCACCACGCGGATCGAGAAGCCCGAAGCCGTCCAGTGCAGCCACAGGCCCAGCGCCACGCAGGCCAGCACGCCCAGCACCAGGCCCCAGTGCACGTCCGAGCCGCCGATGCCACCGATCAGCAGGCCCGGATCGAGGCTGGGCGTGGCCGGCTTGTTCAGGCTGGCAGGGTCGCGCAGGGCGCCCTCCACGAAGTGCTTGAACAGGCCGATGGCCACGTACGACAGCAGCAGGCTGCTGATGGTTTCGTTGATGCCGCGGTACTGGCGCAGCCAGCCTGCGAGCACGATCCACAGGGCACCGGCCACGGCACCGGCGGCACAGGCCAGCACGGTGCCCGCCGCATTGCCGGGCAGGGCCACGGCCATGGGCAGCGCCGCGGCGGCCAGGCCGCCGAGCACCAGCGCACCCTCGCCCCCGATGATGGTCAGCCCCGCCCGTGCGGGCAGGGCCACGCACAGGGCCGTGAGCATCAGCGGCGCGGAGCGCTGCAGGGTGTTCTGCCACGAGAACCAGTCGCCGAACGCACCCTTGAACAGCGTGGTCCACACGTCAATCGGGTTCACGCCCGCAAAGCCGACGAAGCCGCCGAACAGCAGCAGCGCCAGCGCGATGGCGGCGATAGGCAAAAGGGCGTCCTTGGCGGCCGAGTGCATGGCAGTCCCTTGCTTAGAACGAGCCGAGGACGCCTTCGACCAGGTAGTCCATCTTTTCCAGCTCCAGGTCGGTCTGCTTGAACGACTTGCCGCTGGCGATGACCTCCTTGCCCTTGTTGCTCTTGAGCGGTCCCTTGAAGATGTCGAAGCCGCCCGCGATCATCTTGGCCTTGGTGTCGTCGGCCTGCTTCCTGGCGGCGTCGCTCACGGCCGGGCCGTAGGCGGACATCTTCACAAAGCCTTCCTTCAAGCCCCCGCGCAGGAAGTTGGGGTGCGGCTTGCCGGTGCGGGCCGCCTCGATGATGGTGGTGTAGGCCGTGAGCCAGTTCCATTCGGCCCCCGTCAGGTAGGCCTGGGGTGCCAGCTTGGCCTGGCTGGCGTGGTAGCCGCAGACCATCTTGCCGCGCTTGGCTGCGGTCTCGACAATGACCTTGGGTCCGTCCACGTGCATGGTGAACACGTCGCAGCCCTGGTCCGCCAGGCTGTTGGTGGCCTCGGCCTCCTTCACGGCCATGGACCAGTCGCCCGTGAAGATGACGCTGCAGGTGATGCCCGGCTTGACCGAGCGCGCGCCCAGCGTGAAGGCATTGATGTTGCGCAGCACCTGCGGGATGGGCTTGGCCGCGATGAAGGCGATCTTGCCGCTCTTGCTCATGTGGCCGGCCACTACGCCGTTGAGGAACTGGCATTCGTCGATGTAGCCGAAGAAGCTGCCCGCGTTCTTGGGGTGCTTGCCTTCGGTCCACATGCCGCCGCAGTGCGAAAAGCGCACGTCGGGGTATTTGGCGGCCAGGGCCAGCAGGTGCGGGTCGAAGTAGCCGAACGAGGTGGGGAACAGCAGCTTGGCGCCGTCCTGCGCGATCATGCCGGTCATGGTCTTCTGCACGGCGGCGGTTTCGGGCACGTTCTCTTCTTCGACCACCTTCACGCCGGGCATCTTCTTGAGATCGGCCGCGGCCTGGGCATGGGCCTGGTTGTAGCCGTAGTCGTCGCGCGGGCCGACATAGATCACGCCCACGGTGAGGGGGGCCTGTGCGTTGGCCTGCATTGCCCAGCCGCCCAGGGTGCTTGCAGCGCCCAGCGCCGCAAGGGCTTGGAGGGATTCGCGGCGGTTCGGGTGGGCAAGGCGGGACATGGGTTTCTCGTGTTTCATGGCGGTCCTTTCGGCAGGGGTTGGATAAAGGGGAACAGAAAGAAATCGAGAGAGGTGCATTACTCTGGCCTCTGGCCGCGCTATGCCTGAAGCCGGTGCCACTGGCGCGGCCAAGGCCAGTGCCCGCGCGCAAGGGCCGCCCCGCCGCGCTGGGGGCGTCCCCCTCCCGACTCGCGCAGCGAGACGAGAGAGGGGGAAGGCGCGTAGCGACTCAGGGGGTGCTTCATAGAAGACTCACGTGGGCGGCCACCACGCGCCAGCCGGCTGGCGTGCGCAGCCAGGTCTGGCTTTGGCGGCCGGTGCGGGCGCTGCCCTCGCGCTGGAATTCGACATTGGCGGTGGCGAAGTCGCGGCCGTAGGTGGTGATCACGGTCTTGAGCAGGCGCCGCTGCAGCCCCTGGGCCGGGCGCGCGGCGCGAAAGGCCTGTATCTGCGCGTAGCCGTACAGGTTCTCGGTGGCGCCGTAGCGCAGGGTGTGGGGGCTGTCCCAGAAGAGCTCGTCGAGCACCTCCACCTTGTTGTGCACCAGGGCATCTTCGTAGCGGGCGAACACGTCCTCGACCTCGGCGAGCACCTCGGGCTGGTTGATGGTGTAGGGCATGAAGAAGATGGCTTTCACAAAATGGCGATGGGCGCGCGGCAGATGCCCGCAGCCTCCAGCACGGTGGCGGCACGCAGCGCCAGGTCTTCGCGCCAGGGCGCCGCGATGATCTGCACGCCGATGGGAAGGCTTGCGTGCGCGCCCCACACCGGCACGGCGCACACCGGCAGGCCGATGCATGAGAGGGGCTGGGTCAGCAGGCCCATGTTGGGGCGCAGCGGCAGGTCGCGACCGTTCAGGTTGAAACGCTCGGTGCCGATGGGCGTGGCCGCGCAGGGCGTGGCAGGGGCCAGCAGCAGGTCGTAGCGCGAGAGCACCCGTGCGGCTTCGTGGGCATAGCGGCTGCGCACGCGCTGGGCGCGTGCCACCCAGGCGGCAGGGATCAGCGCGCCTGCCAGGAGGCGATCGCGTGACAGCGGCTCGAAGTCGGCTGCGCGCGTGCGCAGGTTGTCGAGGTGCAGGGCACCCGCCTCCGCATTGGTGATGAGGAAGGCCGCCGCGCGGCCTGCCTCCACCAGTGGCAGTTCCACCGGCTCGGCCTCTGCGCCCAGCGCCTGTGCCACCCGGGCCACGGCGGCGCGTGCCTCGGGCAGGGCGTTGTCGGCAAAGTAGCCGCCCAGTACGCCGATGCGCAGACCGGTGATTCCCGTCTCCAGGTCGTGGGCCACCGGTTCTGCGGGCCGCTGTGCGCAGCCTGCATCGGTGTGCGCAGCCGCAGCCTCCAGGCCCTGCATGGCGTCGTAGGCCAGCGCCAGGTCGCGCACGCTGCGCGCCATGGGGCCCAGGTGGTCCAGGCTGGAGATGAAGGGAAAGCTGCCCGTGCGCGGCAGCCGCCCGAAGGTGGGTTTGAGTCCGAACACGCCGCACAGCGAAGACGGCACACGGATCGAACCATTGGTGTCCGACCCGAGCGTGATGGGCACCTGGCCCGCAGCCACGGCCGCGCCGGAGCCGCCCGACGAACCACCGGCGATGCGCGCCAGATCGTGCGGGTTGTGGCAGGCGCCCTCGTGGCTGTTCTCGGTGGTGAAGCCGTAGGCGTACTCGTCCATGTTGAGCGCCCCCACCAGAATGGCGCCTGCGGCCTCCAGGCGCTGCGCCAGCAGACCGTCGGCCCGGGCGGGAGGGCGGTCGCGCTCGATCTTGGAGCCGGCCAGCGTGGTGAGGCCCGCCACGTCGAACAGGTTCTTCACGGCAAAGGGCACGCCCAGCAGGGGCAGGGCGGCCTGTGTCCCCGCAGCCAGGCCGGCATCGATGCGTGCAGCGCGCGCCAGGGCACGTGCCCGCAGCACGGCGGTGAAGGCGTTGACGCGGGCGTCGGTCTGCTCGATGCGGTCCAGGCAGGCCGTCACCAGCGCCGTGGCCGATACGTCGCGCGCCGCCACGGCCTGTGCCATGCCGGCGGCGTCCTGTTGCCACCAGGGCGCGGTCATGTGCGGCCTCCCTCAGGCGGCACCACCGGGACGAAGGCCATGGCGGGCTCGTCCGTCGTGGCCAGCGGCACGGCGTTGACGGTGTCGGCAAAATCGCTGGCCAGCGCCAGGTAGCCGAGCACGGCCGCGCGGTGTTCGGGCGCCATGGGCAGGCCGATGGCGGCCGAGGCCGCATCGAGGTAGCGTTCCAGCTCGGTGGCGTTCATCGGCGCACCTCGCGCTGGAAGATCTCCAGGCTGAGCTTTTTCATCGCCACGAAGCTCGGCTCGCTCAGCGTGGCCAGGGTGCGCGGGCGCGCGTCTTCGTAGTGCAGGATCTCGGCCACCTTGGTCGGGCGCTTGGTCAGCAGCAGCACCTCGTCGGCCAGGTAGACGGCTTCTTCCAGGTCGTGCGACACCAGCAGCATGGTCGTGCCGGTCTGCATGAACACCTCCTGCAGCTTCTCGCGGATGAACAGCGTCATCTCGAAGTCGAGTGCCGAGAAGGGCTCGTCGAGGAACAGCACCTCGGGGTTGGGCGCCAGCGCGCGCATGATGGACGCCGTCTGCTGCTGCCCGCCCGAGAGTTCGTAGGGGTAGCGGTTGAGGTCGAACTTCACGTCGAACGAGGCCACCAGTTCGGCCATGCGGCGGTCCACCTCGGCCTTGCTCTTGCCTTCGAGCTTGAGCGGGTAGGCGATGTTGTCGATGGTGCGCATCCACGGGAACATCGCCTCGCGGTAGTTCTGGAAGACGTAGCCGATCTTCGTGTCCTTGAGGCTCTTGCCGTCGAACAGGATCTCGCCGCGGTCGATGGGCACGAGGCCCGCGATCATGTTGATCAGCGTGCTCTTGCCGCAGCCATTGGGGCCGAAGACCGAGACGATCTTGTGCTTGGGGATGTCGAGGTCGAAGTCCTCGTACAGCGGCCAGCCCGCGAAGTACTTGGTCAGCCCACGGATGGTGATGTGGGTGCCGGCCGGGCCGGGCGTGAAGACACGCTGGGGCACATCGGCATACACGGCGCCATTGACGACGGCGTTCATCGGCCGCTCCAGTGCACGATCCTGCGTTCGGCGATCAGAAAGAGAATGTTCAGGGCATAGCCCAGGGCGCCTGCTGCCAGGATGGCGGCGTACATGCTCTTGACGTTGAGCACCTGCTGCGCATCGATGATGCGGTGGCCCAGGCCGTTGTCCGAGCCGATGAACATCTCGGCCACGATGACGATGACCAGCGCCATCGACACGGCCGAGCGCAGGCCGACGAAGGTGGGTTGCAGGCTTTCCCAGATCAGCACGTCCTTGAAGATCTGCCAGCGCGATGCGCCCATCACGCGCGCCGCCATGACGCGCTGCTTGCGGGCGTTGATGACGCCATAGGCGCTGTTGAAGATCACGATCAGGAAGGCGCCGAACGCGGCGATGGCTACCTTGTTCACATCCGACACGCCGAAGATCAACAGGAACAGCGGGATCAGCGCCGACGAGGGGGTGGAGCGGAAGAAGTCGATCAGAAACTCCACGCTGCGGTACGCGCGCTCGTTGCTGCCCAGCAGCACGCCCAGGGGCACGCCGACCACGGCGGCGATCAAAAAGGCCTGCACCGTGCGCCAGACGGTCACCGCGAAGTCGAGCAGCAGCGGCCCGCCGGCCAGGCCGGTGACCAGCGTGAGCACGGTGGCGCCGGGCGGGGGCAGCAGGATGGGCTTGATGAAGCCCAGGCGCACCACCAGGTCCCAGAGGACGAACAGGGCCAGGGGGCCGACGAAGGGAAGCAGCCTGTCCCAGGCGGGCGTCTTGGGCACAGCGGATGCCGCCGTGCCCGCGGGCGGCGACCAGGCGCCGGCAGTGGTGGAGGTGGTTTCGGCCATGGTGCGCCCCTTCAGGCCTTGTAGATCAGGCTGTCGACCACGACCTTCTTCTCGAAGATGCCCTTCTCGGTGAACAGGTCGTAGAACTTCTGGAAGTGCGCCAGGTCACTGGGCTTGAACTCGTTGTAGAGCATGTATGAGGCCAGCGGCACCTCGGCCGTGAGCGCGCCTTCGATGGCGGTGTAGCCCTTCATGAACTGCCGGGCCTCGTCGGGTTTGCTGCGCACCAGCTCGATACCGCGGGCGTAGGCGGCGATGAACTTTTTGGCCACCTCGGGGTTCTTCTTGATGAACTCGCTGGTCAGGCTGGCTGCGCCGCCGTGCCAGGGCGCCATCGCATCGCCCAGGATGTACCTGGCCACAACCCCCGACTCGATGATCCGCGTGGTGCCGTTCATGCGGCCGATGGTGCCGGTGGGCTCCAGCGTGTAGCAGGCATCCACCTGGCCGGCCACGATGGCGGCGATGTGCTGGCCGATGGGCAGCTCGGTCACTGTGGCACCCGTCGCGCCGGCGCGCTCCAGCATGGTCTTGCACAGCGTCATGTTCTGGATGCCGGGGCCCGAGGCGACCTTCTTGCCCTTGAGGTCGGCCATGGTCTTGATGGCGCTGTCCTTGCCGGTGATGAACTGGTCGAGCACGAACCTGGCGTTGCTCGGGTTGGTGGCAAAGATCTTGAAAAGGCCCGGCTGGGCGATCTCGCCGATGGCCAGGTTGGCCGACCCCGTGCCGTTGGAACTGCCGTCGGAGCGGCCCGCGAGCATGGCCTCCATCACCTGCTGGGCGCCCGCGAACTTGAGCGGCTCTACGTCCAGGCCTGCCTCCTTGAAATAGCCTTTCTCCACCGCAGCGAAGAAAGGCAGCCCGGCCGCCACGGGCCAGAAGCCGATGCGGATCTTGGGCGCCGCCTGGGCGCGCACCAGCGCGGGTGCTGCCAGCACACCCAGGGTTGCGGCCGAGACCTGCAAGATGCGGCGGCGCGATGCGCCCGTGGACGTGATGGAACTGTGGGATGTCATGGAAGGCTCCTGCAGCAGGGTTGGAAGGGACAAACAGGGAATCAGGTGCCGGCCCTGAGCGACGCGATGTACGCCCGCCAGCCGCCAAAGTGGCTGATGTCGTGCGCACCGGCCAGCGCCAGCGGCTCGCAGATGAAGCCCTGCACGCTGCTGCCGTCGGCCAGGGTGAGCGTGCCTATGCCCAGCGGCTGCGGGATCAACGCGACGAAGCTGCCGTAGTTCGCGGCGGGCATGCGCCACACCTCGATGGCGATCCGCGTGCCCTGGCCCGGCGCCACACGCAGCAGGCCGGGCTTGGGCGGCACGGTGCCGGGCAGGGCGTAGAGCTGGTAGTCGGCGGCTGTCTCGGTCACCAGCTCCAGCGTGGCGCCGCGGTCTGTGAGCTGGCCGTTCAGCGGCATGCCGCTCAGGTGGGCACCGACCACGGCGACCCGTACTGTGGCGGGCGCCTGCAGCCCGGCGATGGGCTGGGGCACGGGCAAGGGCGTGCTGCCGGCGGCCTGGGGCAGGCCGGTGGCGTGGTGGTAGCGCTGGCCCAGCTCCGCCAGCTGCCAGTCGCTGCCGCAGGGGCCGATGAGCGTGATGCCGAAGGGCAGGCCGTCGGCGCGCAGGCTGCTGGGTACCGAGATGGCGGCGTAGTCCAGCAGGTTGACGAAGTTGGTGTAGGCGCCCAGGTTGCGGTTGAGCACCACCGGGTCGGCCTGCATGGCGGCAATCGTGTAGTGCGTGGGGGCCGTGGGCACCAGCAGCACGTCGATGGCCTCGGGGCCCTGCCACATCGGTGCCACCTGCTGGCCCAGGGCGCGCAGCCGGGTCTGGGCGTCACACAGGTCGGCCGCGCTGTAGCTGCGCCCGCTGGCCAGGATGCTGCGCACCGGCTCCACCACCTGGTCCTCGTGTTGGTCGAAGAAGCTGCGCACGGCGGCATAGCGCTCTGCCACCAGGGCGCTTTCGTAAAGCAGGGCCGCGGCCTGGGACAGCGGCGCGTAGGGTATGGGCACCGCCGTGCCGCCCAGCGCCTGAAGGCGGGCCACGGCCTCGGCGAATGCCGCCTCGGTCGCTGCATCGCCGAAGAACTCGAGCACATCGGGCACGCCGAAGCGGAAGCTGGCGGGCAATGGCTTGGTGGCCAGGGTGAGCTGCCGCCCATAGGGGTCTTGCCCGTCATAGCCCTGTGCGACCTGCAGCACGCGGGCCGCCACGTCCACCGTGCGCGCGAAGATCGAGACACAGTCGGCGCTCTGCGCGGCCGGCACCACGCCCCGTGCACTGACGAGACCCTTGGTTGGCTTGATGCCCACGATGTTGTTCAGCCCTGCGGGCACGCGGCCCGAGCCGGCCGTGTCGGTCCCCAGCGCGAAGTCCACCTGGTCGGTAGCCACCACATAGGCAGAGCCGGAACTGGAGCCACCGGACACGTAGGCGGGGTTGAGCGCGTTGGGTACCGCGCCATGCGGCGAGCGCGTGCCGTTGAGCCCGCAGGCGAACTGGTCCAGGTTGGTCTTGCCCACCAGCGTTGCCCCGGCGTCGAGCAGGCGCTGCACCACCGCTGCATGGGCCGTCGCCGTGTGGGCAAAGCCAGGGCAGGCGGCGGATGTGGGGTAGCCGGCCACATCGATGTTGTCCTTGACCGCAAAGCGGAGGCCGCTGAGCGGGCCGCCAGCCCTGCCGGCGACCGCGGGCTCGCAGCGCACCAACCAGGCCTGCTCGGCCAATGGGAGGCGCGGTGAACCGTCAGGCACAGGAGGAAATTCGGCCACCAGGGAGTTTGTTACTTGCACCATTTTGAAGAATTCAATCTTGGATACAAGAAGAGATGCAAGCGCTGTGCCAGGCCCACTGAGTTCGCAGCGGATCGACAAGATCGATGTGCTCCAAGAGGCAGGCAATCCCGCAAGAACTGCATTGCGCTTAGAGGGAAGCTCGTGGCTTTGGGGCCCGGACGATGTCTGGTACCGGCACATGAAGCGCGGCACGTGCGGCTGGGTGCCTGCCTGTGCTGCCAGCCCTGCCTGGTGCCAGTTTTCGCTGCGGTGTGGTGCATGGGCAGCGTTTCCAGCGGTGTGGGACGCGCTAAAGTGGTGAGCCCTGCCTGCCTCCGTGGGATGCATCGACGGACGCGGGCAAAACCATTTCCTTTCTGTATCCGCTTGATTTCTTTCCACAACCCCTTGCACCACCGGCATGCGCCGGTCCATGAGTTCTACCGGGGCGAGCGCGTGCCGTGCTTCGAGAAACCGGTCCGTGCCCAATATGTGGAGGACGCCCTGCTGGGGCGTGGCCATGGGCTGTTGGCGCCTGATGTGGACAGCACGCCGGTGCTGGCCCAGATCCATGCGCCGCGGTACCTGGCTTTTTTGCAGAGCGCATGGCAACAGTGGCTGGCACTGGACGCGGCCAACGCTTCGGTCCAGCCATTCCCGTCGGTGTGGCCAGTGCGCAGCCTGCGCAGCGACGTGGAGCCGGACAACTTCGTGGCGAAACTGGGTCTGTACTCCATGGACAACGGCACGCCCATGGCCGAGGGCACCTGGGAGGCCGTGAAGGCAGGGGCCGATGCCGCTGCCAGCGCAGCGGCCCGCGTGGCCCAGGGCGCGCGTGCCGCGTTCTGCTGTACACGCCCGCCGGGCCACCATGCAGGGCCCGACTTCATGGGCGGCTACTGCTTTGTCAACAACGCTGCCGTGGCGGCGCAGTGGCTGCGCAACCATGGGTCCGGGCGGGTAGCCCTGCTGGACGTGGACTATCACCACGGCAACGGCACGCAGAGCATCTTCTACGACCGTGCCGACGTGCTGTTCCTCAGCCTGCATGGCGATCCACGCACCGAATACCCGTTCTACCTGGGCCATGCCGACGAAACCGGCGAAGGCGAGGGCGCAGGTTTCAACCTCAACCTGCCGCTGCCCGCGGGCACCACCGCCACGCAATGGTTCGCCGCGCTGGAGCAGGCCTGCGTGCGCATTGCGCAGTACCAGGCAGATACGCTGGTGGTCTCGCTGGGGCTCGACGCCTTCGAGGACGACCCCATCTCGAAATTCGCGCTCAAGACCTCGGACTTCACCCGCCTGGGCGAGCGGCTGGCCGCCCTGGGGCTGCCCACGGTGTTCGTGCTCGAAGGCGGCTACGCGGCTGCCGAACTGGGCCACAACGCCGTGAACGTGCTCGATGGTTTCGAGCAGGCGGCCCCGCGATGAGCGAAGCTGTCGACTGCGTGGTGGTCGGTGCTGGCGTGGTCGGCCTGGCCGTGGCCTGTGCGCTGGCGCTGCAGGGGCGCGAGGTCATGGTGCTGGAGGCGGCCGATGCCATCGGCACCGGCACCAGCTCGCGCAACAGCGAGGTCATCCATGCCGGGCTGTACTACGCCACGGGCTCGCTCAAGGCGCGGCTGTGCGTGCAAGGCCGCGAGCTGCTCTACGCTTACTGCGCCGAGCGCGGCGTGCCGCACCGGCGCTGCGGCAAGCTGATCGTGGCCACGTCCCCGGAACAGATCCCGGCGCTGCAGGGCATCGAAGCGCGCGCACGTGCCAACGGCGTTGGCGATCTGCAATGGCTCGATGCCGAGGCCGCGCAGGCGCTGGAGCCTGCGCTGCAGTGCGTGGCCGCCCTGCATTCGCCGAGCACCGGCATCGTCGACAGCCATGCGCTGATGCTCGCTCTGCAGGGAGACCTGGAGCACGCGGGTGGGATGGTGGTATTGAATTCGCCCCTGGCGCACGCTGAATGCGCGCCAAATGCTATTGAATTGGTAGCGGTTGACGGTACACGCCTGGTGGCGCGTTCCGTGGTCAATGCCGCCGGCCTGCATGCCCCCGCGCTGGCCGCACGATTTGCGGGCCTCGGCGCCGCGCATGTGCCTGTCGCCCACTACGCCAAGGGCAACTACTTCACCCTGTCTGGCAAGGCGCCCTTCAGCCGGCTGATCTACCCCGTGCCGGAGGCCGCAGGCCTCGGTGTGCACCTGACGCTGGACCTGGGCGGGCAGGCGAAGTTCGGGCCGGACGTGCAGTGGGTCGACTCACCCGACGATCTGGCGGTGGACCCATCCCGTGGCGATGCGTTCTATGCCGAGGTCCGACGTTACTGGCCCGGTTTGCGCGATGGCGCGCTCGTGCCCGGCTATGCGGGCATGCGCCCCAAGATCCACGGTCCCGACGCCGCGGCGGCGGATTTCGTGATCCAGGGGCCATCGGTGCACGGGATCGCAGGGCTGGTCAACCTGTTCGGCATCGAATCGCCCGGGTTGACAAGTGCCCTCGCGATTGGGGAGCATGTGGCGGCGCTGGCTTGATCTGGCGCAAGCTGCTTGCACACCGTAACCTCTTGGGTCCCCGTCCTACGAAGGGGCTTCGGGCACGTGGCTAAGATGAAACCCGAGACCTCCTGTGTGGAGGTCCAACATTTTTTGTTGCTCTCAAGAAAGGCTTGTATGACTGTTTCCGACACCATCACCACGACCCAGGGCGAACTGGAAAAACTGGTGTCCGACCTGCGCGGGCTGCTAGCCAGCAAGGACCTGGACGCCGTGCCCGACATCAAAGTGCTGCGCCAACGCCTGGACGATGGCCTGCACAACGCCCGTGAATCCGCAGTCCGTGCCGCGCAGGACGCAGCACGCCAGGCCAAGGACGCTGCCCTCGCCGCAGACCGCTATGCGCACGACGAGCCATGGCGTGTGGCCGGTGCCGCTCTGGCCGTGGGCGCCCTCGTGGGCTTCGTGCTGGCCCGCCGCTAACCCGGTACCGCGCCCTATGAAGCAAAGGTTCGGAGACCGTCCATGAACTGGTTGTCCATTCTGGGGCTGGAAAGCTTGGTGTCCCGGTGGCGTGCCAACGTCATCGAGGCTGCCATCGCGGCCGAAGACCGCATGGATCTGGCGCGCCTGGAGTGGCAGGACCAGAAGCAGCGCTTGCAGCAAATGCTGGTGCTGACCATTCTGGTTGCAGGCCTCACGGTGGTGGCGCTGATCATGCTCTCTCTGGCCGTCCTCGTGCATTTTTGGGACACGCCACAGCGTACGCTGGTGGCCTGGATCGTTGCAGGTGTCTGGGTGGCCGGATGGGGCGCAACATTGCTGTCGCTCGTTTCGGTGGCCAAGCGGGCCAGTGATGGCTTTGCATTGACCCGCCGAGAACTGGCGCAAGACTGGCGTGACATCAAGGAGCGTTTGTAATGGCCGCCGCATCTCCAACCACTGCCGTCCCTGACGTGGCGGACCTTCCGCCCCCCACGGATGCGCAGCAAAAGGTCATTGATCGCATTGCCACTCAGCGCGCGCGCCTGCGTGCGCGCCGGGTTGCGCGGGCCCAGTCCGTGGCGCTGTCACGGCAACGTGAGGGCGCGGGCGGCATCGATGAGTCCATGGCACTGCGCCTGGCGGGTTTTGCCCGCGAACATCCCGTGGCCATGGTCGCGATGGCGGGTGTGGGCCTGGTGGCGGGGCCTCGTCGTCTGATCCGTTGGGCTGGCGTGGTGTTGCCGCTGTTGATGCGGCTGCGCCGCTGAGCGCTGCGCGAGTGCATCCCGAGGCCGCTGTCGTACAGCGGCTTTTTTTTGCCTTCCGGCCGGCGAGAAGGTTGCCTATCGCGCCATGGCCTTGATGGCCTTGGCCGCTTTGACCACCAGAGCCGGGCCTTCATAAATGAGGCCGGTGTAGATCTGCACCACGTCCGCTCCCGCGCGGATCTTGCTCACAGCGTCTTGCGCGCTCATCACGCCACCGACGCCGATGATGGGAAACTGCGGCCCCAGCGCTGCACGCAGCTGCCGGATCACCTGGTTGCTGGCCTCCAGCACGGGTGCGCCGCTCAGCCCCCCCGTTTCCTCGGCGTGCCGCAGGCCTTGCACGGCAGTGCGCACGATGGTGGTGTTGGTGGCGATCACGCCGTCCATGCCATGGCGTGTCAGGGTGGCTGCAATCACGGCGACCTGCGATTCATCCAGGTCCGGCGCAATCTTCACGAACACGGGCACGCGCCGGGCATGGCGCGTGGCCAGGACTTCGCGGCGCTCCGCGATGGCCCCCAACAAGGCGTCCAGCGCCGCATCGCTCTGGAGGGCGCGCAGGTTCTGCGTATTCGGCGAGCTGATGTTGACCGTGACGTAGTCGGCATGGGGATACACGCCCTCCAGGCAGGTCAGGTAGTCGCTGGTGGCGTTCTCGATGGGGGTGGTGGCGTTCTTGCCGATGTTCAGGCCCAGCAGCAGGGGGTGGCGTCGGGCTTGCGTGGTGCGAAAACGTGCCTGCTGCACGTTGTGCAAAAAGGCATCCAGCCCCTCATTGTTGAACCCCAGGCGGTTGATGAGCGCACGGGCTTCGGGCAGGCGGAACATGCGTGGCTTGGGGTTGCCAGGCTGCGCCTTCGGGGTGACGGTGCCCACCTCTACAAAACCAAACCCCATGGCGCCCAGCGCATCGATGCAGCGGGCGTTCTTGTCCAGGCCTGCCGCCATGCCGACGCGGTTCGGAAAGGTCAGCCCGGCCAGTTGCACGGGGTCGTCCACCGTCTCGTTGCACCAGGCCCACTGCAGTGGGGTGCGCTGACCGCGGGCCAGCATGTCCATGGTGAGTTCATGCGCAGCTTCGGCATCCAGGCCGAAGAGGAAAGGGCGGGTCAGGGCGTAGGGGATCAGGGACATGGAGGTGTGGCGGGGGATAATTGCGCAATAACCTCCGATTTTCTCTCATGACGACCTCCACCTCCCTCTCCCAAGACGAACTCAAGACCCTGGTAGGCCAAGCCGCGTTGCAATACGTGGTGCGCGGCGAGATAGTGGGGGTGGGCACAGGCTCCACGGTGAACAAGTTCATCGATGCGCTGGCCGGCATGAAGGACGAGATCAAGGGCGCGGTCTCCAGCTCGGTGGCCAGCACAGAGCGCCTCAAGGCCCTGGGCATCCCGGTGTTCGATGCGAACGAGGTCGAATCGCTGGCGGTCTACATCGACGGCGCCGACGAGATCGATGGCAACGGCCACATGGTCAAGGGCGGCGGCGCTGCGCTCACCCGCGAAAAGATCGTGGCGGCATTGGCGAGCCGGTTTGTGTGCATCGCCGACGAATCCAAGCTCGTGGCCGCGTTGGGCAAGTTCCCGCTGCCGGTGGAGGTCATCCCGATGGCCGCCCAGCACATCACGCGCCGGTTCGCCGCGATGGGCGGCACCGCCAGCCTGCGCCTCAAGGACGGCCAACCCCTGGTCACTGACAACGGTCAGCACATCCTGGATGTCACGGGCCTCTCCATCCAGGACCCGCTCGCATTCGAGTCCGAGATCAACCAGTGGCCCGGTGTGGTGACGGTGGGGGTCTTCGCGCACCAGAAGGCGTCGGTGTGCCTGCTGGGTACCGCCCAGGGTGTCAAAACCTTGGCTTATTGAACGGCTCCGGAGCCACGCAGAAAACACAAAGGGCCGTAATGACGGCCCTTTGTGTTTGGAGCTCCGCGGCGCCAGTGCGTCGGCACCTGCGACCCGCGGAATGGGTGGATATCAGAAACGGATACCGGCGGGGTTGCTGGGACTGGGTCCTTCATTGACAGGAGCCGGGGGCCGCACCCGTGAATTGGTGGCTGCCGGCGGTGCAGACGCTGATGCAGGCGAAGCAGCTGGTTCTGCCGCCTTGACTGCCACCAGGGGCGTCGGCGTCGGAGCCCGATAGTTGCGTGGGAGTTGAGATTGCTGGGGATACCCTGCCGTGTCCAGGTACTGGGACCACTCGCCTTCCGAGAAGCCTATGAGATGCTGACTCCCGATCGTGCCAAACGGCAGGCTGGTGTTGTTGCTCAATTTTTGAAGCGCTGCGATATCTTCATTGCTCGTGACCGTGCGCTCCGTGAACGGAATGCCCCGCGATGTCAGGAAGGTACGCGCCGACGTACACGGTGTGCAGTCATTGCCTGTGTAGAGCGTGACGGGAAATCGACCGGCGACCTGGCGCAGCGAGGCCGGCAGATTGTCGTTGGCAGAAGCCGGTGCCGTGCCCGTCATGCGCGCCGGTTGTGCGTTTCCTTCCGCGGGCGGGCGGTCCGAAAACGTCACCTTGCCGTCGGGACCGACGATGCGATAGACGCCTTGCGCATGGGCGCCGGCACAGGCCAGTGTCATCAGCAAAGATGCCAGCAAAGGGGCGGTCAGGGGCTTGTGCATGCTCGATTCTCCTCACTCATTCGGGGGCTGGTCCGTCGGCACGGGATGCATAACAAACACCGCACATGCTTCGGGCTCCATGTCTTGTTCACGCGGCTGGCGCTTGCGCCATGCCCTGGTGGCGCAGCAAGGCGTCCAGATTGGGCTCGCGGCCCCGGAACGCCTTGAACGACTCCATGGCAGGGCGGCTGCCGCCAGCCTCCAGGATGGCCTCGCGGTAGCGGCGCCCTGTCTCAGTGCTGGGCAGGCCATCGCTTCCGGCGGTCTCTTCGAAGGCGGCGTAGGCGTCGGCGCTCAGCACCTCGGCCCACTTGTAGCTGTAGTAGCCTGCCGCGTAGCCGCCGGCAAAGATATGGCTGAAGGTGTGGGCCGTGCGGCTGAAGGCAGGTGGCGTGAGCACCGAGACCTCGTCGCGCACCTGGGCCAGCAGGGGCATGAAGTCCTTTGCCGGGTCGTGTTCGGTGTGCAGCAGCATGTCGAACAGCGAGAACTCGATCTGGCGCAGCGTCTGCATGCCGCTCTGGAAGTTCTTGGCCGCAATCATCTTGTCGAACAGCGCGCGGGGCAGCGGTGCGCCGGTGTCCACATGGGCCGTCATGTGCTTGAGCACATCCCATTCCCAGCAGAAGTTTTCCATGAACTGGCTGGGCAGTTCCACCGCATCCCACTCCACGCCGCCGATGCCCGAGACGTCGCGTTCATTCACCTGGGTCAGCATGTGGTGCAGGCCATGGCCGAACTCGTGGAACAGCGTGATCACGTCGTCGTGCGTGAGCAGCGGCGGCTTGCCGTCCACACCACTGGCGAAGTTGCAGACCAGGTGCGCCACCGGGGTCTGCAGCACGCCGGTATCGGGGCGCAGCCAGCGGGCGCGCACGTCGTCCATCCAGGCGCCGCCACGCTTGCCGGTGCGGGCCGGCTGGTCCAGGTAGAACTGGCCGACCAATGTGCTGCCACGCTCGATGCGATAGAACTCCACCGCGGGGTTCCACACCGGCGCGCTGTCGCGGCGGATGGACACCTCGAACAGGGTCTCGATGATCTTGAAAAGGCCCGCCAGCACCTTGGGCGCCGTGAAGTACTCCTTGACCTCCTGCTCGCTGAAGGCATAACGCGCTTCCTTGAGCTTTTCGGAGACATAGGGCCAGTCCCAGGCCTGTGGATTGGAGAGCGAAAGCTTTTCTGCCGCAAAGGCGCGCAGGTCTGCCACATCTTTTTCGGCATAGGGGCGCGCGCGGCGGGCCAGGTCGCGCAGGAATCCGACGACCTGTGCGGGCGACTGCGCCATCTTGGGCACCACGGAGACTTCGCCAAAATTGGCGTAGCCCAGCAGCTGGGCCTCTTCACGGCGCAGCGCGAGGATCTCGCCGATCAGCGCCGTGTTGTCGAACTTGCGCGCATCGCCTTGGGCCTGGTCGGAGGCGCGGGTGACGTACGCGTGGTACAGCTTTTCGCGCAGGTCGCTGCGCGTGGCGAACTGCATCACCGGCAGATAGCACGGCATCTTCAGGGTGAGCTTGTAGCCGTCCTTGCCGTCGGCCTGCGCGGCTGCGAGCGCGGCCTGCTGCACATCGGACGGGATGCCGTCCAGCTCGTCGGCCGTGGCGTAGTAGGCGTAGGCGTCGGTGGCATCCAGCGCGTTCTCGCTGAACTTCTGGGACAGCTCGGCCTGGCGCTCCTGGATCTGGGCGAACCGCTCCTTGGCGGCACCCGTCAGCTCAGCGCCGCTGAGCACGAAGTTGCGCACGGCGTTGCGGTGCGCCTGGCGCTGCTCGTCCGTGAGCGTGGCGGGGTCGATGGCCTTGTACTTGGCGAACAGGCGTTCGTCGGCGCCCAGGCGCGTCCAGAACTCGGTCACGCGGGGCAGGGCGGCGTTGTATGCGGCGCGCAACTCGGGGGTGTCCGCCACGCTGTTGAGGTGGCTGACCGCGCCCCAGGCCATGCCCAGCCGCTCGGTCGCCACGTCCAGCACCTTGGCGATCGCATCCCAGCGGGCCGGGAAGTCGGGTGCCGTGACGGTTTCCAGGGCCGCACTGGCCCGTTCGAGCAGCACGTCCATGGCGGGCGCCACGTCGTCGGGACGGATGCTGTCAAAGGGGGGGAGGCCGGTGAAGTCGAGAAGGGCGTTGCTCATGCGAAGGTAGATGACGCCGAGGGGCGTAGGTTCAAGTTGCAAGGCAGCCAGCGCATGTCGCCGGTGGTCGTCTGGGCTTTCGGCCCGCGCTCAGCGGGCCGCAGTGCGCTCGGCTGCCTCGATGGTGTTCACCAGCAGCATGGTAATGGTCATGGGGCCGACCCCGCCAGGAACGGGGGTGATCCAGCCGGCGACTTCCTTGACGCCGTCGAAGTCCACGTCGCCGCAGAGCTTGCCGTCCGCCTTCCGGTTGATGCCGACGTCGATGACGATGGCGCCGGGCTTGACCATGTCGGCGGTCAGCGTGTTGGCCCGGCCTACGGCCGCCACGACGATGTCTGCCTGGCGGGTGTGATACCCCAGGTCCGGCGTGCCGCTGTGGGTGACGGTCACGGTGGCATTGGCCTGCAGCAGGAGCAACGCCATGGGCTTGCCCACGGTGTTGCTGCGGCCGATGACGACCGCGTGCTTGCCCTTGATCGACTGCCCCGTGGATTCGATCAGCTTCATGCTGCCGTAAGGTGTGCAGGGGCGAAACCCGTCCAGGCCCGCCATGAGCTCACCGGCCGACAGCACGGAGTACCCGTCGACGTCCTTGGCCGTTGCGATGGCCTCGATCACTTTGTGGGGGTCGATGTGCTTGGGCAGCGGCATCTGCACCAGGATGCCGTGCACTGCCGGGTCGGCATTGAGTGCAGCGATGCGATCGAGCAGCTTCGCTTCGGCCAGATCGGCGTCGTACTTTTCGAAGACCGAACGCACGCCGCTGTCCTCGCAAGCCTTGATCTTGTTGCGCACGTACACCGCCGAGGCCGGATCTTCGCCGACCAGGATCACCGCCAGGCCCGGCTGGTGGCCGCGTGCGGTGAGGGCGGCTGCGCGCTGCGCCACGTCGGCGCGCAATTGTCGGGAGAGGGCGTTGCCGTCGATGAGCTGTGCTGTCATGTCAAAAATACCGGATCAAAATGGCCGCTACCGCTGGTCTGTAGAGCGCAAGAAGCTATGAAAATGTGAGCAATGCTATTGGTTCAGCTCAGCCCTTGGGTGCGTTCTGTCCGAGGGCGATCTTGAGCAGGTCGGCCACGGTGTTGGCGTTGAGCTTTTCCATGATGTTGGCGCGGTGCGCTTCCACCGTCTTGATGCTGATGCCCAGGTCGTCGGCGATCTGCTTGTTCAGGCGGCCGGCGACGATGCGTTCGAGCACCTGGGCTTCGCGGCTGGTGAGCTTGGAGAGCAGGGCGTCGCGGCTGGCGGCCTGCTGGTAGCCGGCGAAGGCTTCGCGGGCGTGGTCCAGCATGCGCTCGACTAGGCCGACCAGTTCTTCTTCGTTGAAAGGCTTCTGGATGAAATCCAGCGCGCCCTTCTTCATGGTGTTCACCGCCATGGGCACGTCGCCGTGGCCGGTGATGAAGACGATGGGCAGGGGCGACTTGCGCTCGATCAGGCGGTCCTGCAGCTCCAGGCCGGTCATGCCGCCCATGCGGATGTCGACGATCAGGCAGGCCACCTCGCGCGGGTCGTAGCGCGACAAAAAGGTCTCGGCCGAATCAAAGCAGCGCACCCGGTAGTCCTTGCCTTCCAGCAGCCACTGCAGGGAATCGCGAACCGCCTCGTCGTCATCCACCACATAGACGGTGCCTTTTTTCGGAATCAAGCTCATGCAATTGTCCTTGGGTTTTGTACGTTTGCTACAGAATTTGTAGTGGCATCCGCAGGTTTGGCAAGCGGCAGCCAGAAGAAGAACCTGCAGCCAATGACCTCTGTTCCATTGTAGAGGTTCTCCGCCTGCATCCGGCCCTGGTGCGACTCGACGATGCTGCGGCACAGGTTCAGCCCCATGCCCATGCCTTCGGCCTTGGTGGAGAAGAACGCCTCGAACAGCCGCTCCAGCACCTCGGGCGCGAGACCCTTGCCGGTGTCCTGCACCGAGAACTCCACGCCCTGCCGGTCTTCGATGGTCTTGGGCACCACCCGCAGCTCCACGCTGCGGCCAGCCACCGGGCGGTCGGCATGCTGGATGGATTCGGCGCCGTTCTTCATCAGGTTCACCAGCACCTGCTCGATCAGGATGGTGTCCGCCATCACCGGCGGCAGGCGCGCAGCCACGTAGTGCGTCAGGCGCACGTTGTGGCGGCGCAGTTCGATGTCGGCCAGCTCCACGGCCTCGTTCACCATCGAATGCACGTCCGCCAGCGTGCGGTTGGGTTCGCTCTTCTTCACGAAGGCGCGGATGCGCTGGATGATCTGGCCCGCACGCTGCGCCTGGTGCGCCGTTTTCTGCAGCGCGGTCAGCAGGGCTTCTTCGGTCAACTGCCCGCTCTGGATGCGCGAGACCATGCCGCTGCAGTAGTTGTTGATGGCCGTGAGCGGCTGGTTCAGCTCGTGCGCCACGCTCGACGCCATCTCGCCCATGGTGATCAGGCGGCTGACCGACTGGGCGCGCTCGGCCTGGCGCGACGCCTGCTCTTCGGCCTGGCGGCGTGGCGTGATGTCGGTGGCAATCACCATCTGCGCCAGGCGCCCGTCCACCCAGTTCAGGTAGCGCGAGCGCACTTCCAGCCACTTGCCCAGGTCGGGCAAATAGATCTCGGCGTTCTCGGTGCGTGCGCTGGTGAGCGGGTCGGTCGGCAGGCCCATCAGCCCGTCCTCGTCGTCCATGCCCGTGGGGTTGTTGCCGGCCACGGGCACCACGCCGGCCTGCGCCACCAGCTGCAGGTGCCCGCCGGTCTGCGAGCCGAACCACTGGCGGTAGAGCTTGTTGGCGAACAGCAGCTCCTCGCTGCCCAGCGGCGCCACCGACACCGAGGCGTCCAGCGACTCCAGCACGATGGTGAAGCGCTCGTGCGAGGCCGACAGCTGCTCGCGGATGCGGTTGGGCTCGGTGATGTCGGTCATCGACGTCATCCAGCCGGTCTGGTGGCCGCGCGCGTCGATCAGCGGCGAGACGTACAGCCGCGCGTCGAACAGGGTGCCGCTCTTGCGCCGCACCCGCACCTGAAAGCCCCCCACGATGGTCTTGCCCGAGAGCTCGTCGCGCAGCTTGGCGTGCAGCGCTTCGTGGTCGGAATCGGGCCAGTAGGGGAAGGGCGCCTTCAGGCCCACCAGCTCGGCCTCGCTCCAGCCCGTCATCTGGCAGAAAGCGGCGTTCACGTAGGTGATGCGGCCTTCCATGTCCAGCGCACGCATGCCGGTCAGGATGGAGTTCTCCATCGCGCGGCGGAAGTTGGTCTCGGCCACCAGGGCCTGTTGCGCCTGCATGCGCCGGCGCGTGTGGCGCCAGGTGGCGATCAGCATCCACGCGGTCATGGCCGAGAGCGTGCCCACCAGCCAGAACAGCCCGCTGCCCACCACGCCCAGGGACGTGCGGTAGGCCTGTGCCTTCAGCACCAGGCCGTTGCCCACGGGCGAGACGGGCACTTCGTATTCGTTGGCACGCGATGCCCACGGCAGAAACTGCGTGGCGGTATTGCGCGGCCCCAGCGGCGTGCCGGCCAGCACCTGGTTCTTGCCGTCCAGCAGCGTCACGGCATACCGTGCCAGCACCTCGGTGGGGGTGCCGTAGCGCAGCAGGCTGTCGATGGAATATTCGCCCAGCACCACGCCGCTGAACTTGCCCTGGTTGTTCAGGGGCACCTGCAGTTGCAGCAGCGGCGTGGTGTCGCCCGCCGTCACCGCGGGCTGGGCATACACCGGTTGCTGCAGGTCGCGTGCCAGGCCGAAGGTGTCCGCCGTGTCGCCGGGCTTGAGCACTTCGCCCGCGATGCGCAGCTCGCTGCTGGCCAGGGTGGGGGCGGCGTGGCTGGCGCGGATGCGGCGGCGCTCGTCGATCCAGGTGATGGCCTGCAGCTCGGGGTACTGGCTGATCAGGGTCTCGGCGCGGCTCACGAATTCGGAGCGCTCCAGCTCCTGGTTCGACAGGTCGCGCGCAATGCGCATGAGCTGCTCCTGGCGCTCCAGCAGCCGCAGCCGCACGCGCTGCTGGGCGTATTCCACATCACGGCGCAGGGCTTCCTGTTCGCGTTCGGCCTCTTCGGCCCTCAAATACCAGAACGCCGCCACGATGGCCGCCAGAAACATCAGCACCGCAGCCAGCGGCGCCAGGGCGGCAAACCGGTCCTGCCGGGTGGGCGACAGCCCCCGCCACCACTTGCGCCACCAGCGGATCGGGGCGGCCACGGGGGAGGCCGTGGGAGGGGAGGTGGTCGGCAGCGGGTCCATCCTCCGAGTGTAGGTGAGGCGCGTGGCCCTGCTGGCCCCGGTATTTTGTGCGCTTGCAGCATTTTCTTGCAATGTGAAATGCAAAAGCACCATTTGAAATTGGTAAAAAATATGCGAAACTAGAGCCAACGACCTAAATTTGCTGCCACATCTACAGGAGACAAACATGTCAGCTCAGCCCGACCAAGAGGCCGGTTTCGGCATCGGCACGGACGCCGATCAGCAGGAAACCCGTGAATGGATGGACGCCCTGTCCGCCGTCATCGACAAGGAGGGCCCTGAGCGCGCCCATTTCCTGCTCGAGCAACTTCTCGAACACGCCCGCCAGAGCAGCATCGACATGCCGTTCTCCGCCAATACGGGCTACGTCAACACCATCGAAGCCGACCAGGAAGCCCATTGCCCTGGCAATATCGCGATCGAAAAGCGCCTGCGCGCCTACATGCGCTGGAACGCCATGGCCATGGTCGTGCGGGCCAACCGCCTGAATCCTGCCGACGGTGGCGATCTGGGTGGCCACATCGGCTCGTTCGCGTCCGTCGCCAGCATGTTCGGCGCCGGCTTCAACCACTTCTGGCACGCTGCCAGTGAGGACCACGGTGGCGACCTGCTGTACATCCAGGGCCACAGCTCGCCCGGCATCTACGCCCGCGCCTACCTCGAAGGCCGCCTGACCGAAGAGCAGCTCGACAGCTTCCGCCAGGAAGTGGATGGCAAGGGCCTCTCGAGCTACCCGCACCCCAAGCTCATGCCCGAGTTCTGGCAGTTCCCCACGGTGTCGATGGGCCTGGGCCCGCTGATGGCCATCTACCAGGCGCGCTTTCTCAAGTACCTGCACGCCCGCGGCATTGCCGACACGGCCAAGCGCAAGGTCTGGGTCTTCTGCGGCGACGGCGAAATGGACGAGCCCGAATCGCTGGGCGCCATCGGCCTGGCCGCGCGTGAAAACCTGGACAACCTGGTCTTCGTCGTCAACTGCAACCTGCAGCGCCTGGACGGCCCGGTGCGCGGCAACGGCAAGATCGTGCAAGAGCTCGAAAGCGAGTTCCGCGGCAGCGGCTGGAACGTCATCAAGCTCCTGTGGGGCAATGGCTGGGACACCCTGCTGGCGCGCGACAAGACCGGCAAGCTCAAGCAGCTGATGATGGAAACGCTGGACGGCGACTACCAGGCCATGAAGGCCAACGACGGCGCCTTCGTGCGCAAGAACTTCTTCGGCAAGTACCCCGAAACGGCCAAGCTGGTCGAGCACATGAGCGACGAAGAGATCTTCGAGCTGCGCCGCGGTGGCCACGAGCCCGCCAAGGTGTACGCCGCGTTCCACGCCGCCAACGAGCACAAGAACCAGCCCACGGTGCTGCTGGTCAAGACCGTCAAGGGTTATGGGATGGGCAAGGCCGGTGAAGGCAAGAACACCGTGCACCAGACCAAGAAGCTGTCGGACGAAGACATCAAGTACATCCGCGACCGCTTCAACATCCCGATTCCGGACAGCCAACTGGCCGACATCCCCTACTACAAGCCGGCCGACGACACGCCGGAAATGCAGTACCTGCAGGAGCGCCGCAAGGCCCTGGGCGGCTACCTGCCCAAGCGCCTGCCCAAGGCCGAAGAGAGCTTCACCGTGCCCTCGCTCGACACCTTCAAGGCCGTGCTGGAGCCCACCGCCGAAGGCCGTGAAATCTCCACGACCCAGGCGTACGTGCGCTTCTTGACGCAGCTGCTGCGCGACCAGGCCCTGGGCCCGCGCGTCGTGCCCATCCTGGTGGACGAGGCCCGCACCTTCGGCATGGAAGGCCTGTTCCGCCAGATCGGCATCTACAACCCCAAGGGCCAGCTGTACACCCCGGTCGACCGCGACCAAGTGATGTACTACAAGGAAGACAAGGCCGGCCAGATCCTGCAGGAAGGCATCAACGAAGCCGGCGGCATGGCCAGCTGGATCGCCGCTGCCACCAGCTACAGCACGAACAACCGGATCATGATCCCGTTCTACGTGTACTACTCGATGTTCGGCTTCCAGCGCATCGGCGACCTGGCCTGGGCGGCGGGCGACATGCAGGCCCGCGGCTTCCTGCTGGGCGGCACGTCCGGACGCACCACGCTCAATGGCGAAGGCCTGCAGCACGAAGACGGCCACAGCCACATCCTGGCCGGCACCATCCCCAACTGCGTGAGCTACGACCCGACCTTCGCCCACGAAGTCGGCGTGATCATGCACCACGGTCTGAAGCGCATGGTCGAGCGCCAGGAAAACGTCTTCTACTACCTGACGCTGCTCAACGAAAACTACCCCATGCCCGGCCTGCAGCCCGGCACGGAAGAGCAGATCATCAAGGGCATGTACCTGTGCAAGCAGGCGCCCGCCCTGGCGGCAGACGCACCCACCGTGCAACTGCTGGGCAGCGGCACCATCCTGCGCGAATCCTTCTTCGCCCAGGAACTGCTCGAAAAGGAATGGGGCGTGGCCGCCAGCATCTGGAGCTGCCCCAGCTTCAACGAACTGGCCCGCGACGGCCAGGACGTGGAGCGCTGGAACCTGCTGCACCCCACGGAAACCCCACGCACGTCCTTCGTGGCCGAGCAACTGGGCAAGACCACGGGCCCCGTGGTCGCATCCACCGACTACATGAAGAACTATGCGGACCAGATCCGCTCGTTCATCCCGGCTGGGCGCACCTACAAGGTGCTGGGCACCGACGGCTTCGGGCGCAGCGACTTCCGCAGCAAGCTGCGTGAGCACTTCGAGATCAACCGCCACTACATCGTCGTGGCGGCCCTCAAGGCGCTGTCCGAAGAAGGCAAGGTGCCTGCGGCCAAGGTGGCAGAAGCCATCGCCAAGTACAACATCCAGGCCGACAAGGTCAACCCGCTCTACGCATAAATCGAACCGGAGACAACAATGGCATTGGTCAACATTCAAGTCCCGGACATCGGCGACTTCGACGAAGTCGGCGTGATCGAGCTGCTCGTCAAGCCTGGCGATACCGTCAAGGCAGAGCAGTCGCTCATCACGGTGGAATCGGACAAGGCATCGATGGAAATCCCGTCGAGCCACGCGGGCGTGATCAAGGAGATCAAGACCGCCGTCGGCGACAAGGTCAAGCAGGGCTCCGTCATCGTCGTGCTCGAAGCGGCAGACGCTGGCGCTCCTGCGGCCGCTCCGGCTGCAGCACCCGCGTCGGCATCTGCACCCGCACCCGCTGCAGCACCCCAGGCCGCAGCACCGGCTCCCGCTCCTGCAGCGGCGCCGGCCGCTGCATCGGGCCCGGTGGAAGTGCGCGTCCCCGACATCGGTGACTTCAAGGACGTGGCCATCATCGAGATGCTGGTCAAGGTCGGCGACACGGTCAAGGTCGAGCAGTCGCTCTTCACCGTGGAGTCCGACAAGGCCTCCATGGAGATCCCTTCGCCCGCCGCTGGCGTGCTCAAGGAACTCAAGGTCAAGATCGGCGACACCGTGAACATCGGCGACCTGGTCGCGGTGCTGGAAGGTGCAGCCGCGCCTGCGGCATCTGCGCCGGCACCTGCCGCCGCCCCGGTTGCTGCTGCTGCGCCTGCAGCCCAGGCTGCGGCCCCAGCACCGGCTCCGGCCCAGGCCGCTGCGGCAGCACCTGCCCCGGCAGCGGCGGCCGTGCCTGCCCACCAGCCCGGCACGCCCACCCCCGGCCTGCCGCACGCATCGCCCTCCGTGCGCAAGTTCGCCCGCGAACTCGGCGTGCCGCTCGACGAGGTCAAGGGCACCGGGCCCAAGGGCCGCATCAGCCAGGACGACGTGCAGGCTTTCACCAAGCAGGTGATGAGCGGCGCCACCCAGACCAAGGCCCAGGCCGCCAAGGCGCCCGCGGGCGTCAGCGGTGGCTCCGGCGCAGGCCTGGATCTGCTGCCCTGGCCCAAGGTCGACTTCACCAAGTTCGGCACGGTGGAGCGCAAGGACCTGTCGCGCATCAAGAAGATCAGCGGCGCCAACCTGCACCGCAACTGGGTGATGATCCCCCACGTCACCAACAACGACGAGGCCGACATCACCGAACTCGAAGCCTTCCGCGTCTCCACCAACAAGGAGAACGAGAAGAGCGGCGTCAAGGTGACCATGCTCGCCTTCGTGATCAAGGCCGTGGTGTCCGCGCTCAAGAAATTCCCTGAGTTCAACACCAGCCTGGACGGCGACACACTCGTCTACAAGCAGTACTACCACATCGGCTTTGCGGCCGACACGCCCAACGGCCTCGTGGTGCCCGTGCTCAAGGACGCCGACAAGAAGGGCATCATCCAGATCAGCCAGGAGATGGGCGAACTGGCCAAGAAGGCCCGCGACGGCAAGCTCGGCGCTGCCGACATGCAGGGCGGCTGCATGTCGATCAGCTCGCTGGGCGGCATCGGCGGCACGCACTTCACCCCCATCATCAACGCACCTGAGGTGGCCATCCTGGGCCTGTCCAAGGGCCAGACCAAGCCCGTGTGGGACGGCAAGCAGTTCGTGCCGCGCCTGGTGTTGCCACTGTCGCTGTCGTACGACCACCGCGTCATCGACGGTGCATCGGCTGCGCGCTTTAACGCCTATCTGGGCCAGGTGCTGGCGGACTACCGCCGCATCCTGCTGTAACAAGGAGACCCTGGTATGGCAATCATTGATATCAAGGTTCCGGACATCGGCGACTTCGCCGAAGTGGCGATCATCGAAGTGCTGGTCAAGCCCGGCGACACCATCAAGGCCGAGCAGAGCCTGGTCACCGTGGAGTCCGACAAGGCCTCCATGGAGATCCCCTCCAGCCACGCCGGTGTGGTCAAGGAGCTGAAGGTCAAGCTCGGCGAGAAGATCGCCGAAGGCTCGGTGGTGCTCACGCTCGAAACGTCGGATGCGGCCGCTGCACCGGCGCCAGCGCCTGCGGCTGCTCCAGCCGCGGCATCTGCACCCGCAAGTCCTGAGCAAAAAGCTGCTCCAGCGCCCGCCGCGCAAGCGCCAGCCGCTCCTAAAATCGAAGCATCCAGCTTCGGCGGCACGGCCGACCTGGACTGCGACGTTGTCGTGCTCGGTGGCGGCCCCGGCGGCTACAGCGCCGCCTTCCGTGCGGCCGACCTGGGCCTCAAGGTCGTCATCGTCGAGCGCTACGCCACCCTGGGCGGCGTGTGCCTGAACGTGGGCTGCATCCCCTCCAAGGCGCTGCTGCACGTGGCCGCCGTGATCGATGAAGTCAGCCACCTCAAGGCGGCCGGCATCGACTTCGGCGCACCGCAGGTCAACATCGACACGCTGCGCGGCCACAAGGACAAGGTCATCGGCAAGCTGACCGGCGGCCTGGCCGCCATGGCCAAGATGCGCAAGGTGACCACCGTGCGCGGCTACGGCAGCTTCGTCGGCGCCAACCACCTCGAGGTGGAAGAGACCAGCGGCACCGCGCAGGAGAAGACGGGCACCAAGAAGGTCATCGCCTTCAAGAAGGCCATCATCGCCGCCGGCAGCCAGGCCGTGCGCCTGCCCTTCATGCCCGACGATCCACGCGTGGTCGACTCCACCGGCGCCCTGGCGCTCAAGGAAGTCCCCAAGCGCATGCTCATCCTGGGCGGCGGCATCATCGGCCTCGAAATGGGCACCGTGTACAGCACGCTGGGCGCACGCCTGGACGTGGTCGAGATGATGGACGGCCTGATGCAGGGCGCCGACCGCGACCTCGTCAAGATCTGGCAGAAGATGAACGCGCCGCGCTTCGACAACATCATGCTCAAGACCAAGACGGTGGGGGCCAAGGCCACGCCTGAAGGCATCGAGGTGACGTTCGCCGCAGCGGAAGAGGGCGGCACCGCGCCCGCGCCGCAGACCTACGACCTGGTCCTGCAGGCCGTGGGCCGCACGCCCAACGGCAAGAAGATCGCCGCCGACAAGGCCGGCGTGGCCGTGACGGACCGGGGCTTCATCAACGTCGACATCCAGATGCGCACCAACGTGCCGCACATCTTCGCCATCGGCGACATCGTGGGCCAGCCCATGCTGGCGCACAAGGCGGTGCATGAAGCGCACGTGGCAGCCGAAGTCATCGCAGGTGAACTGCAAGGCAACAAGGAACTGGCCAGCGCCGCCTTCAACGCCCGCGTGATCCCGAGCGTGGCCTACACCGACCCCGAAGTGGCATGGGTGGGCCTGACCGAAGACCAGGCCAAGGCGCAAGGCATCAAGGTCAAGAAGGGCCTGTTCCCGTGGAATGCTTCCGGCCGCGCCATCGCCAACGGCCGCGATGAGGGTGTGACCAAGCTGCTGTTCGACGACTCGCCAGAGGCCCACGGCCACGGCAAGATCCTGGGCGGCGGCATCGTGGGCACCCACGCTGGCGACATGATCGGCGAGATCGCTTTGGCCATCGAGATGGGCGCGGACGCAGTCGACATCGGCAAGACCATCCATCCGCACCCGACGCTGGGCGAAAGCATCGGTATGGCGGCGGAGATCGCGCACGGCAGCTGCACGGACGTGCCGCCGCAGAAGAAGTAATCGCATCAGCCATTGCGCAAAAAAGCCCAAGCAGTTCGCTGCCTGGGCTTTTTTTCGTCTGCCCAAGGGGTTGCTGGGCCGTTGTCAGCCTGATCAGGACCGGAGCCCGATGCAAACCGCCCCTGTCACTTGTGCGGAATCGCAATAGGGCGTTTGCGCGGTGGTTTGGTCACCGGCTTGTTCTCTCCGAAGGCCACCTTCTCGCTGCGCTCCGAGTTCATCAGTGCGATGAAGAAGGGCTTGAGCGGCACAAAATCGAAGTTCTTTTCCACCACCAGGTACCGTGACAAAGGGCCGATATCCGCAAAGCCCGACGCTCCCGATTGCACCTGCCGAAACCGGCGGTTGACCCCCTGTGCCAGGCCCCGGCGCTCGCGCAATGAAAGGTCCGCCAGCGGCTGCACGAAGGCGCTGCGCGCGCTGAAGCGCACCCAGGTCTGGCCGCCGGGGGGAATCGCTGTGGAGTTGACGCTGACGGTTTCTGCCGCCGTGCCAAGAGGGCTGGCCGGGGAGGGCGGGCCCATCACGGTCAGACGCAGCTCCAGTTGCAGCGATTGTTCGGTGCCCTGGTTCTTGACCAGAACGTCAAGCTGACGCTTGCTGCCCGGCACCGCCTTGAAGTCGATGAACTTCAGGTTGGAAAACGGGCTAGGGTCGCCTTCTTTCCACTTCGGCGCCAACGGGGGCACTTGCGCCTTTTCCCACAACACCACGTTGTCGTTCTCGTTCGACTCGATCACGTCGCCATAACCGTCGGCGGTGATCCGGAAACCGTGCTTCGACCCGAACTGATCCTTGGTGATGTTCTTGGGCAGCTGCATCGAGAAGCCGATCATGCAGTCCCCGCTGCCCGGATACCCGCCCAGCTTGTCGATGTCGTGGCCCACCGCGTACATGGGGCCATCCGCTTGCGTCGGCCCGGCAAATACCTCGAACCGCACATAGAACAGCCCGGTTTCCCCCGTCGGACTCTTGGGGTCGAGGAAGGCGTCCGGTGGGCTCAGGTCGGTGCGGTAGTTGGCATTGATCACGGTCACGTGGGCAAACCACGGCTGTGCGGGGTCGTAACAGGGCATGTCAGGCGTCGCCTGCTCGATTCCATCAAAACGGACATGCAAATTGGGTAGTGCCATGGTGCTTCGTACCGGTTGTTGTGGATGAACAAAAGCGGTGGATGCCTTGCAAAGGCCTCAGGCAAGCGCGCGCCGGCAAAGTATGTCACTGAACCTCGAAAATGGTCTCGCAATTTGTGCCGGTGTCTGTCGCGGCGCACGCCAGCCTTCCATCGCCGCGAAGCCCTTGTGGCGTGTGCCTGGCCCCGACATGCGGCCCCGACACAGGGACGCGCCAGAGTGCCGCGCCAAAAGTGGTGGAAAATACCGGGTTTGCTGCCGCATGCCTTTCGGGCAGCGCTGCGGCCCGGTTTTTTTACTTGTTTGCTCCCTTGAGCCTGTCCATGCAAGACGTTCAAAACTCCAAGATCTCTGTCGAAAAGATCGGCGGCACTTCCATGACCGCCTTTGGCGATGTGCTGCGCCACATCGTGCTGCACGATCCCAAGCGCATCAACGGCCGGATCTACGTGGTCTCCGCGTACTCGGGCGTGACCAACCAGCTGCTGGAGCACAAGAAGACGGGCGAGCGCGGCATCTATGCGCTGTTTGCCGAAGGCAAGGGCTACCAGGATGCCTTGACCCAGCTGGCCGTCAGCCTGAAAAAGCTCAACGCAGGTTATGCCGACATCGGCCTGCCGCTCGATGTGGCGGATGCCTTCATCGACCAGCGCATCGGCCAGGCACGCGAGTACCTGGGCGCCATGCAGCACGTGCTGGCCAGCGGTTACCTGAGCCGCCACGACGTCCTGCTGGCTGCGCGCGAGGTGCTGGCCTCCATCGGCGAGTCGCACAGCGCCTTCAACTCGGTCGAGATCCTCAAGGCCAACGGCGTGAATGCCATCCTGATGGATCTGGCCGGCTTTGAAGACAACGAAGCCTGGACCATCGACGAGCGCATCGCGCAAAGCTTCAAGGGCCTCAACCTGAGCGACAAGGTGGTCGTGGCCACCGGCTACACCAAGGGCACCGAAGGCATCATGCGCGAGTTCGACCGCGGCTATTCCGAGGTCACGTTCAGCAAGATCGCGGTGGAAGTGCGCCCGGCCGAGGCGGTGATCCACAAGGAATTCCACCTCTCGTCTGCCGACCCCAACCTGGTCGGCCTGGAAAACGCCATCGTGGTCGGCGCCACCAACTACGACGTGGCCGACCAACTGGCCGACGTGGGCATGGAGGCCATCCACCCCAAGGCCGCCAAGCCCATGGAGCTGGCCGGCATTCCGATCCGCCTGAAGAACACCTTCGAGCCCGACCACCCCGGCACGCTGATCACCAAGGACTTCGTGGGCGAGCGCGCCCGCGTGGAGATCGTCACCGGCACCGACAAGGTCACGCTGATCGAGATCCACGACCCCAGCATGGTGGGCACGGTGGGCTTCGATGCCGGCCTGATGAACGTGTTCTGCAAGCACGGCGTGAGCTACATCCTGAAGGCAACCAACGCCAACTCGATCGCCCACCTGGTGTGGGACAACCAGCTCACGCCCGCCATGGTGGCCGAGCTGCAGCGGGACTACCAGATCGTGACGATCAAGCCCAGCGCCATCGTGTGCGCCATCGGCTCCAACATCAGCATTCCCGGCGTGCTGGCCAAGGCGGCGCAGGCGCTGGCCGATGCAGAGGTCAACGTCAACTGCGTGTCGCAGACGCTGCGCCAGGTGAACATGCAGTTCGTGATCGAACGCGAAGACTACAAGACGGCGGTCAAGGCGCTGAACCTGGCGCTGTGCGTGAACTCCGGCGCGCCGGTGCCGCGCGTGTGACAACGTGGCGGCAGGGGTATCGCCTGCCGTGATGTCGGTGCATAAAAGCAGATGCAGAGAGCCGATGCAGGAAGCCTGCGATGGATGACCGAGAGCCCGCCTTGCGCGGGCTTTTTGTCGTCTGGGTGGACGTGAACGGGTGTGGGCAAATTTGAGGGTGTCCGCCCCACGGGTTTGCGTTCAGTCTCGTGGTACGCCAAGCCGATCCCAGGCGGTTTGGGCTGGGCCCTGCGATGTGCTCAGTGGAGGTGGTTCGACGAGTTGTGCCGCGCTTCGACAGGCTCAGCGTGAACGGTTTGCTGGTCTGGAGAGTACGTGGGCGTTGCTGGCGTTAGCCATGGCCGAGCAGCCTTTCGAACAGATCCGCTCCCCCCATCTGCCCGCCCTTGAGCATCAACTCCAGCCCGTGGCGTGACGGGTCTGCGCTGTGCGCGCTGCTCAGCGTGACGCCCGGGCAGACCGTGGTCTTGTACGACAGCCCCCACAACTGCAGCGCCTGCACTGCGTGGCTGGACGTGTCACCGCCAGCAATGCCGATGCGGCGCAGGGGCGCGCCGTGTTCTGCGCGGGCTTGCACCACGCGGGCGATCAGATGGGCGCTGGCCTGGGCGATGTCGGTGGACGACGCCGCAGCGGCCAGCGGCGCGCCGTCCGTGGGGCCGGTGAAGGCCAGCACGTTCTGTCCGCTCTGCAGCCCGGCGCAGATAGCGTCCTGCAGGCCCTGCGCGTAGGCCGTGTCGCCGCACAGCCGCTGGGCGTCCACGGCGATGCGGTGGTACGTGGTGGCGGCCTGCACCTGCACCGCGGTCAGGGGGGACAAGCTGCCCGCCCAGGCCAACACCGGCCCGTCGGCGGGCGCCAGCGGTGCAGCGGCCGTGGACGCCGGCTTGCCCCAGTGGGCGACCAGCGCCTGGGCCACGGCGCTGGAGCCCACGGCCAGCAACCGGGCGTGTTGCGACTGCTGCCACAGCAGGCGGCCCACGGTGGCCAACTGGCCAGGCGTGGTCAGGTCCAGCAAGGTGGGCGCCATGGCGTGGGACGCTGCGCCATGTGCCAGCAGGGCCTGCAGGGCGGCGTTCAGGCCGTCGGTAGTGGAAGTGGCGGTGGTTTCGTTGTCGTTGTCGTTGTCGTTGGTGGTGTCGTACAGCGGATAGTGCAGGGCGGTGATGCCATCCAGCCCCTGGCGCGCCAGATGGAGCCGGAGGTCGGCCTCGCCCATGGGCGTGACCGGATGCTGGCGCATGGTGGGGTGCCGGTCTATGCGGTGCACGGCGCCGCCGGTGCCCGCCGCAGCGAACAGGTTGCTGAACGCGCAGTAGCGCCCCAGGCTGGGTTGCCCGCCCACGATGGGCACCCAGCGGTTGGTCACGAACGGGTGCAGGGTCTGAATGCCGCAAGCGATGTTGCCGACATGCGGGGCGCTGTCGAAGGTGGAGCACACCTTGTAGTGCAGCACCGGCGGTGCCAGCTTGTCGAAGAAGCGGCCGACAGCCGACATTTCGGCCCGCATCGCCTCTGGCGGCATGGCGCGCGCGGCGCCCGCGATGCCCACCGCATCGAGCGGCCCGGCAGCGGCCAGGGCCTCTGCAGTGGGCACGCCCATGAACAACATCGAGCGCAGGCCGGCCTGGGCCAGCACGGCCAGGGTGTCGGTGGCGCCGGTGAAATCGTCTCCGTACCAGCCGTACAGGGGGGCACTCGTCGTCATTGCTTATTTCTTGCCGAAGAATTCGATCGCACGGCGCAGCTCGGAGGCCTGGGTGGCGCGCTGTGCCAGGGTCTCGCCCTTTTGCACTGCGTCCCAGGCCTGCTGCAGGCTGGCCACGCCCGCAGCGGGGCCGTCCGGGTGGGCCAGAATGCCGCCGCCGGACATGAACAGCAGGTCGTTGGACTGGATGCTGTCCCACGTGGCGGGCACGGTGCCGGCCCACTGGCCGTTGGAGAACGCGGGCAGCACGCGGTCGTCCAGGCCTTCGCACAGCGGTGCCAGCGTGTCGTGGGCCGACTCGATGACTTCTTCGTCGGTCTGCGAGAACTTGCCCTGCAGGCCGTGCACATGCATGTGGTCCACGCCCGCCAGGCGCCACAGCGTCTGCCAAGCGTTGAATGAAAAGCCCAGCAGCGGGTGGCGCGACAGCGCGCCGTAGCCATTGCGGTGGCCGTGCAGCGCCAGCGGGCTGTGGCGGCGCAGGGTTTGCACGGCCGAGTAGCCACACCAGTTCAGGCTCACCATCACACAGCTGCCACCCTCGGCCGCAATCAGGTCGGCGTGGCGGCGCATGGCGTCGGTCTCGTCGGTGATGTTGAAGGCCACCATCACCAGCTTGCCGGTCTTGTCCTGGTGGGCGCGAACCCGGCGCATCACAGCCTTGACGCGGTCGGCCAGCGGCGCGTGAACCGGGTTGGCGCAGACCTCGTCGTCCTTGATGAAGTCCACCCCCGCAGCGCACAGACGGCCGGCCAGGTCGCCGGTTTCTTCGGCCGACAAGCCCACGTTGGGTTTGATGATGGTGCCGATCAGCGGTCGGCCCTGCACACCGGTCAGCGCGCGGGTGCCGGCGATGCCGTGGCGGGGCATGTCGAACTGGGCGCGGTAGGCGCGGGGCAGCTTCATCGACTCCAGGCGCAGCCCGGTGACCTCGCCCAGGTCGTACAGATTGCCCGACACCGTGGCGGCCAGCGTCGGCAGGTTGGGGCCGATGTTGTCGCACGGAAAGCTCACCCGCAGCCGGGCCCGCTGCCAGGTCTGCGGCGTGTCGAACATGCCACGCCGCTGCATCCAGCCGTTGGGCAGCGAAGGGGCGGGCGCCACGTCCAGCAGCTCGACCGACTCGACCGTGGCGCGCGCACGTTCGCGCAGCGCGTCGGTCTCGCCCTCCACCCGGGTGAAGGTGCCGCACGACTGCTCGCCCGCCAGCACTTCGGCCACGTGCGCGGGGTCTAGCGGGGTCTCGATCAGGTAGGTGGCTTCAAAGCGGTCTGGGGACATAAGTCGGTTTACTACTGTTTTGATAGCTGCTAGCGCTTACAGATCAAGCGGTAGAGGCCTATTTGGCTTGAAAATCGCACACACTCAACGCGTTACTCCCGGTCGCAGTGAGCCTGACGGAGGGCTTGCCGTGCGCGCAGAAGCATCGACAAGCTCAGCCTGAACGGTGAGGCGGACTTGGCTCATGCGCACAGGCTTCGACAGGCTCAGCCCGAACGGTTGGGGTAGAGATGGATGGCCCTTAAAAATCAAATCTTCGACAGATCAGGAAAAGGCCGCACCGGGTCCGTCACGCCATCCCATGTTTCCGACTCCGCACGGATCAGGTCGAACATGCGCCCCTTGGGGCCGGCCACCTCTGACAGCTCGATCACGGTGCCCGGGTGGTACTCGGTGTCGAAGTAGACGAAGCGGCCTTTTTCGCCCACCTCGCCACTCATCACCGTCTTGAAGCCCTGGGCCGTCAGGCGCGCCAGGTCGGCGTCGTAGTCGCTGGTCCAGTACGCCACGTGCTGCAGCCCGGTGCGCCCGGCCCGCAGAAAGTCGCGGTACATCGACGGCACGTCGTTGCGCGTCTGGATCAGCTCGACCTGCACGTAGCCCGAGTTGGCCAGCGCCACCGAGTTGTGCGGCTCGTACGACTCGCCCTGGTACACGTAGTTCTTGATCGGAACCTTGGGGTTGTAGAACCAGGGGCCCACGCCCAGGGTCTTGCTCCAGTAGTCCATGGCGGCTTCGATGTCGTGGACCACATAGCCAAGTTGGCGGATGGCGCCGAAATGACGACTCATAAAATTTCCTTTGGTGGTAACGGTCGGATCGGGTCGAGCCAGGTCGGGGCAGGGCGCTGCCGGGCGGGGTGGCTTTACCCACCGCCCATTACGTGCCGCCCCGTCGCAGGCTTGGCTTGGCTGGTCTTGTCGGCTGCTTGCTTGCTTACTTCGCGCCGTCGATGATTTCTTTGGGGATCGGCACGCCCGCGTACTTCAGGTGGATGTCGTTGAGCTTGCCGTTGGCCAGGTTGGTCTTGATCCAGCCGTTGACGGCGGCCATCAGCTCGGGCTGGCCCTTGCGCATGGCCACGCCCAGCTGGTACGACTGCAGGATGAACTTGGTCTCGAAGTCGCGCGAGGGGTTCTTCTTGGCGATGGCCGCAATGATCGGCGGCGTGATGGCCACGATGTCGGCCTGCCCGGTGGCGGCTGCGGTGATGGAGGCGGACTCGTCGTCGAACCGCACCACCTTGGCCTGCGGTGCGCGCTCGGTCACGATCTTGTCTTGCGGGCCACCACGCGTCACGGCCACGGTCTTGCCGGCCAGGTCTTCGATGCTGGTGAGCTTGAGGCCCTTGGGCGCGCCCACGGCCGCCTGGATGGCGCCGTACGGAATGGAGAAGTCCACCGCCTTCTGGCGCTCGGGCGTGATCGACAGCGACGAGATGATCAGGTCCACCTTGTTGGACAGCAGGTTGGGGATGCGCGACGAGTTGGTCGTGTTCACGATCTCCAGCGTCAGGCCCAGGTCCTTGGCCAGCAGCTCGGCCGCTTCCACGTCCGAGCCCACGGGCTTCATCTTGTCGTCCACGTAGCCATAGAACGGCGCACCAAAGTCGATGCCCACACGCAGCTTGCCGGCGGACTTGATGTCGGCCAGTTCGGCCATGGCGGGCACGCACAGGGCGGCGGCGCTGATGGCCAGCAGGGTGCGGCGGAGGATGAGGGAAGTGGTCATGGTGTTGTCTCCTGGTGGTTTTTGGATAGGAAATCGAAAAGGGCAGGGCCTCAGTCACAGCCCATGGGACAGAAAATCGCGCAGCTCGGCGGTCTGCGGGTTCTTGAGCATCGCGCCCGGGCCGGTCTCCCACACCTTGCCTTCGTGCATGTAGATGATGGTGTCGGCCACGCGGGCGGCAAACTCCATCTCGTGGGTGACCAGCACCATGGTCATGCCGCCCTGGGCCAGGGCCTCGATCACGCGCAGCACCTCGCCGGTGAGTTGCGGGTCGAGGGCAGAGGTCACCTCGTCGAACAGCATCACCTGCGGCTCCATCGCCAGCGACCGGGCAATGGCCACGCGCTGCTGCTGCCCGCCCGAGAGCTGCTCGGGGTACGCCTGCGCCTTGTCCGCCAGGCCCACCTGCTGCAGCGTGCGGGCGGCAATCGCGCGCGCCTTGGCCGTGGGCATGTTCTTCACGGCCTTGGGGGCCAGCGTGATGTTCTGCTCCACCGTCAGGTGCGGAAACAGGTTGTAGCTCTGGAACACGATGCCCACGTCCTGGCGCAACTGGCGCAGGTCGATGGCCGGGTCGTGCACCGCGTGGCCGCAGACGTTGATCGTGCCGCTGTCGATGATCTCCAGCCGGTCGATGCAGCGCAGCGCCGTGCTCTTGCCCGAGCCGCTCTTGCCGATGATGGCCACCACCTGGCCCCGGGGAATGGCAAACGACACGCCCTTGAGCACCTGGTTGCTGCCAAAACTTTTGTGGACGTCTTTCAGTTCCACCACGGGCTTTTGTGACTGTGACTGTGGTTGTGACTGTTGTTGAAGCGGTGGTTGTGCAGACAGCGCAGCTTGCGCAGAAGCTTGCATGGCAGCGTCTTGGGCCAGGTTCATGGTGTCGTCTCGTTTCATGCGGTGGTCACAGGCACAGTGGCTGGGCCACGGTTTCCAAACTGCTGGCGCTGCTCCAGCTTGCGGCTCCAGACCGACAGCGGGTAGCACATCGCAAAGTAGACGATGGCGATCAACAGGTACACGGTAAAGGGCTGAAAGATCGAGTTGTTGATGAGCTGCCCGGCACGCACCAGCTCGATGAACCCCACGATGGACGCCAGCGAAGTGTTCTTCACGATCTGCACCATGAAGCCCACCGTGGGCGGCGTGGCAATGCGCACGGCCTGCGGCAGCACCACCAGCCGCATGCGTTGGGTGCGCGACAGGGCCAGGCACTCGGCCGCCTCCCACTGCGTGCGCGGCACCGACTCGATGCACCCGCGCCAGATCTCGCCCAGATACGCGCTGACGTAAACAATCATCGCAATGCTGGCCGCCACGATGGCGGGCAGCTCCAGGCCCGCAATGGACAGGCCGAAGTAGCACAGGAACAGCACCACCAGCAGCGGCGTGCCCTGGATGATCTGAATCCACGCAATGGTCGCCCAGCGCACCGCCTTGATCGGGCTGACACGGCACAGCGCAATCACGCCCCCGGCCACGCCGCCGCCCACAAACGCAATCAGCGACAGGCCGACGGTCCACAGCGCGCCCCACAGCAGGTACTGCAGGTGATAAGAGTTCAGTCCGCCATCAATCACAGGCGCACCTCCATAGGGTTGTTGCTTTTGTTTTGGCTGTAGCCGTTGTCGTTGTTGTCGTCGTCGTTACCGAGCTGGCAACTGAGCGGACAGGCTCGAACCACAAACACCCGTTCAGGCTGAGCTTGTCGAAGCCTCACGCAGCGCCTGGGCAAGCCCACCGTGAACGGATGACGGCCGGACGAACCCGGCGTCAGTGGCCTGCTCATCGCATGCCCCCAGAGGCGCCGAGCCTGCGCTTGCGCGTGAACACAATCTGCCCGAACACCCACAGCCCCAGCCGCATCAGCAGCGACAGCGCCAGGTACGCCACCGCCACCAGGATGTAAGCCTCGAACGGGCGAAAGGTCTCGGACTGCACCCGCGCCGCGACGGCGGTGAGTTCCTCCACCGAGATCTGCGAGGTGATGGACGAGGCCAGCATCAGCAACACGAACTGGCTGGTGAGCGCGGGGTACACCTTCTCCATCGCCGGGCGCAGCACCACGTGCCAATACACCTGCCGGCGCGTCAGGCCCAGGCACTCGGCCGCCTCGATCTGGCCCTTGTGGATCGAATCCATGCCCGCCCGCATGATTTCGCAGGTATAGGCCGCCACGTTGATCACCAGCGTCAGCAGCGCCGCAGCAAACGCCGACACCTTGAAGCCCAGGCTGGCCAGGCCAAAGAACACCAAAAACACCTGCACCAGCAGCGGCGTGTTGCGCAGCACCTCCACATAGGCACCGCAGGCCTTGACCAGCCAGCGCTGGTCGCTGCGCCGGCCCACGGCCAGCAGCGTGCCGCCCACAAAACCGATCACGGTGGCCGGGAAGGACAGCAAGATGGTCATCCAGGCCCCTTCCAGAAACTGGGGCCAGTTGGCCAGCACGCTGGCAAAGTCGAACTCGTAGGTCATGAGCGGGGCAGCCGTGCGCGTCAGTCAGCGAGTGTGCTGGCGCGGCGGCCAAAAGCTGGCGGCTTGCCCTGTGGGCGCAGGCGAACGTGAGCGTGAGCGGAAATACCAGGCATGTCTTTGTCTCCTGCGTGATCGGCCTGGCACGCGTGCCAGCCGTCACAACCTAGGGTTTGTACTGATGGTTTCTGATGCCTTTGAGCATCGAACGCCGAGTGATAGTATCCGCAGAATCCATCAAATACCAGCAAGCTGGATGATGGTTTTTGATTGAATCGCACATGGCCCAAACCCCGCCCAACCCCATCAACCAGCGCAGCCCGCGCATCCCCGACATCGCAAAGCTGTCCGGCGTCTCCACCGCCACGGTCGACAGGGTGCTGAACCAGCGCTCGGGCGTGCGCAACGCCACCGCGCAGCGGGTGCTGCAGGCCGCTGCCACCCTGGGCTACCTGCCGCAGGCCGAGCTGCACGCAGCACTGCAGCCGCAGCCCCTGCGCTTGATGGTG
The DNA here is from genome assembly GCF_044542805.1 of Acidovorax sp. NPDC077693. Taxonomy (NCBI): domain Bacteria; kingdom Pseudomonadati; phylum Pseudomonadota; class Betaproteobacteria; order Burkholderiales; family Comamonadaceae; genus Acidovorax; species Acidovorax sp. NPDC077693. The sequence goes on from NZ_JBITVD010000012.1 coordinate 178,726, forward strand.
CTGATCCCCGAGGGCAGCAACCGCTTTCTGCAAATGCTGGGCGACGTGATCGGCTACGCGCAGGACCACTGGGCACCGTTCAACGTGCGCTGCCAGGCGGCGTACATCGAAAGCTTCAACCCCGACGCGCTGGCCAAAGCGCTGCTGCACTACGGCAAGGGCTGCGACGGCATCGCCTTCATGGCGCTGGAGCACCCCGTGGTGCGCGAGGCCGTGGCCCAGCTGGCAGAGCAGGGCGTGCCCACGGTCACGCTGATATCGGACTTGTCCAACTCGCGCCGCGTGGCCTACGTGGGCCTGGACAACCGCGCCGCAGGCCGCACCGCCGCCTACCTGATCGCCCGCTTCATGGGCCCCCTGGCCCACAGCCGCAAGGCGCACGTGGCGATGATTGTGGGATCACTGCGCTACCGCGCCCACGAGGAACGCGAGGCGGGTTTTTTGCACCTGTTTGAAGAGCAGTTCCCCCTGGTGCAGGTGGTGGGCGTGCGCGAAGGCCAGGACGACGCCGAACGCAACTACCGCCAGGCCCGCGCGCTGCTGGAGCAGCACGACGACCTGGCGGGCATCTACAACATCGGCGGCGGGGCCGAAGGCATCGGCCGGGCGCTGAAAGAGGCGGGCGCGGACCGCAAGATCGTGTTCATAGGCCACGGCCTCACGCCGGATACGCGGGCGCTACTGATCGACGGGACGATGGACGCGGTGATCACGCAGAACCCGCAGGGGGCGGTGATGAACTGCGTGCGGATTTTTGCGAATCTGCGGGATGGAAGGGAGCCGACGAGTGGGGTGGAGACGACGCGGAGTCAGGTGATTTTTCGGGAGAACTTGCCGTAGGGGTGGTGCTGCGCCGCGTTGGAGGCAGGCCTACAGGCGGGCGAATGCGTGCTCTGTATTGGGATACCTAGGCTGAGCGGGCTCATTGACCGCTCAAGGATGGTTACGGACCTACAGCGCCCGATGGCGAATGAGTACTATCGGCCAGAAGCAGTCGCTCGCTAATCGGATGCGAACTCGCTAGTGAGCAGTCATACGCACGGTTCAGGCGCCCCCTCAGAAAGAGTTCTCAGAGCAGGACACTCGCTCGGCAAAGCAAAAGGCCCCCCCAGACCATAAGCCGCTGCAGAGTGATCTGCGGCGGCTTTGCAGCGTGTGGCGCGCGGTGCGGAGAGCGTGCATGGGTCATGCGTCCGACAGCAGGGCTGTGCGCACCCTGTAGCGCAACAGATGCACGGCGCTCGCTGGTCTATGGGGAACTCCCCTAAGCGAGCCACTCGACAAACTGTCCAGTGAGGGGAGCCCAGCCGCCCCTATCATCGGGCGCAGCTTCTTCGCCCCCTGTCCCCTACAACACAAGGACCTCATGCCAAACGCACGTTACCGTATCCGCCAGTCCAATCAGGACATCGCTCTGAAGCAATTGCAGCGCGGGATTCCCGGACACCTGATCACATCTGGCTATCTCCAGAACCCCGGGGAGTTCGCTAGCACGCACTATCTGGCTCGGGCGTTCGAGCTGCTGGGAACGGAGTGTGAACTAGACGGTGAAGACCTGTTGTTCGTGGCGCTGTCGAACGATGAGCGCGACCAGACGCACGGCATCTGGAGTCTGATCGAGGAGTTCGTCGAGGAGGTGGGTACGGCACCGCACGGCGCGGAAGACCAAGAAGACCAAGAAGACCAAGAAGACCAAGAAGACCAAGAAGACCAAGAAGACCAAGAAGACCAAGAAGACCAAGAAGACCAAGAAGACGAAGAAGAGCGGTACAAGTTCGATCGTTTCATGTCGCAAATGAAGCGGGAGCGGCTGAACGAAGAAGAGCTTGATGCCCTGATCGCAAGCGAAGGCACCGTGGATTTTCGTGATTCGGACGGCTGCACTCCGCTCATCACGGCGTGCGAAAGCTACCGCTGGGCGATCGAGAACCATTTCTACGCTACCCAGGAAGACGATAGCGAGGAAGATGACGAGGATGGGGAACGCAGCGCGGAAGACCGCGCACAGGAGCGGGCACAAGACTTGGCTGAGGCCGAAGAAGAGCTTGCGATGCACATGTTCAACCTGCAAGCCGTGTTGCGCCGTCACCCGGACGTGGCCGCCCGTGCCAGAGATGGTAGCGACGCCATGGGCTATGCGGCTGCGTCAGGGAGCGCCGAGTTCATCGATCTGCTGCTGTCACATGGCGCGCAGGTCAACGCAGGCACCTTTGCGGCTGCGGTCGAAGGCCTTGCCATCGATGTGGTACGCACTCTGGCCGACCGCCATGCCCATCTTGCCGCGCCGAACCTGGTTTTGGTCGCCTGTACCTCCTCTAGCGACAGGCCCCACAAGTTGGAGATGGTGAAGTACCTTGTGGAGCATCTGCACGGTGATGTGAACGCCCGCACGAACCTGTCGATGTGGTCGATGCAAGGCCGCGTGCGCCGCCAGGGCACCCCCCTGATGGCTGCAGCGCTGACCGACGACCTGGCGGTGATGGGCTACCTGTTGTCGGCTGGTGCCGATGTGCACGCGGTGGACGTGTATGGGAACACGGCCCTGCATTACTGCAGCGGCCAAACGTGGATAGCAGGCGACACCGACGCGATGTGGTTTGCGGGTGAAGAGAACGCGCAGGTCGTCGAACTGCTGCGCCAGCATGGCGCCGATGACAACGCCCGCAATGCCGCCGGCAGAACGCCTGCCGATCTGGCAGCAGACGAAGCATAGGGCGGCTGACGCCTCAGGCAGTGCCAGGGCTGCGCAGATGGCTTCCAGCGTGGAGAGCTGGTGGCCTGCATGGGCCTTGCGGATGCGGTAGTGCGAGGCGGGCAGGGACCGCAGCGCGGGGTTGGCGTAGAGCATCTTGCGGCTCTTGCGCCAGGTGCCGTCGATCACGGCCAAGCGCAGCGTGGTGGTCCATACTGCTGAGCCGCTGATCTCTGCGGGTCAAATGAACGTGATTGAGTTCCACGCCCAGAATGGCTATACGACCAAGGTCAACCAGCCAGACCGTTTCATCTTGGATCAGGACCCGGGGAAGGCGTGTCGTGGAAGATGCTGCAGGAGGCGGCGGAGCTCACGCGCGTAATGCTCACAGAACTGGGGCTTGCGAGCTGGCTTAAGACCAGCGGTGGCAAGGGGGTGCATGTGGTGGTACCTCTGACAGCGATTTCTAAGCTCACGACAGACGGCGACGTATAACAGCGCAAATCTGGCGACTGTCCGCTTTGGAGCGAGGTTTACAGACAATTTGGGCGCTCGGCGCCCCGGTGCGTGAGGCAGAATCCGGCCACAAGCAGGCATACGGCAATGCAAGAGTTTCCATTCATACGTACCCCCGACATCTTCGTTTTGACCGTAGATGTGGATACGCCTGGACTGTTGCGAAGCTTCTTTCGAACTGAATGGGGCGAATCGAACGAGGAACTTTGCTTCTTTGATGGCATGTTGCTGGGCCTCGTGGAGCCGCCATCCAACGCAAGCAAGTTGCAACTTTCGTTGGTTCCCCGATTGGACCCGCATCGCACATATCCATGGCCGACCGCGAGTGATTTTGCCGATGCGCTATCTGCGATTTGCGACGCAGCTCGAAGCCGGAACATTTGGTGCGAAGTCGATGCCGACCAGTATCCGGTGACCTTGATTTCCGACCCGGTGCTAGTTGCCGAGCAACTGAAACAGGTGCTGGCCTTCTGTAGAGGTCAGTCCGAAGTTTGCCCCTCGTTTTCCACAGGAGGCGCCTTCCCATTTTCGTGAGGCGAAGTCGGCTTCGGGCCCGCTAGCGTCCTTCGCTGTGGGGCTGAATTCCGCCAGGAGCAGACATCTTTGGAGGCGACGGTTAAGCATGAAAACAGACAACACAGAAGGACCGGAACGGGGGATGCTCCTGTCCCATCCGGAGTGGGCTGGCCTTGAGCATTTGCCGGCACGAGAATTTCTGCAAGCAGTGAAGGCGCGAGATTTAGAAGTGGCTGAGATGCGCGAGATTGCTCGGCTTGCGACTAGAAAAGCGTTGGAGGATTACCAACCTATTGCGCCCGAGGTACCGCTGGACTTGACTGTCCAGATTGAGGGTGGCGAGTATGTTTTCCAACTGTTCGGGTTGACAGAATCGTGTCCACCGGTCGTGTTCGCCACAGCTCGGGTCAATCCCAGAAACCGGTCAGTGGCGGTCAAAGTGTCAGGCTTGGCTCTACGCTCTGACTAGCCTTCAAAGGACCGCTTTGGGCCCGGAGCAGTCGGCCAGTTCACCGCTACAAAGCCGTCATCTGACGATGACTAGCGCCATGGCGTGGCCCAGCCCCGTGCGCAGGCTATTGTGTTTGTAACGAATTCGCTCACGGACTTGATCCAGCAAACGTGTGGCGCGCAACGCTGGAGGGGCGGCGGGTTTCATGGTCAAATTTAGGACTGTATTTGTATACAGAAAACGTGCCGCGCAGCTAGCCTACAAGCCCCTTGCGGCGCTTTTCGCGTGCCGATTTAGACCGGAGGCACCAGATATGGCCTGCGGCTTGGTGCGGTCTACATCGCGTTGGGCGTCAGCAGCAAGATTCGACTATGCGTACCGTTGAAAATGTCAATGCAGATCTCGCGGCACTCTGGAAGCAGTCTTTTCCAGAATCGGGCAAGGTCTATGCGCCAATGCAATACGCGGAGCCGCAGGCCGGCTCGCTTGTGTTTGTCGGCTTGAATCCTTCCTTTTCGAGCAAAGGGTGGAAAAGTCTTATCCGCCGCTCCACTACACCAGAGCTTGATCCACATGCCTTTTTTCAGTGGCCAAGCTCACATGACTTTGACGTAGGTCTTGCGCACAAGCTTGAGGCTCTGGCTCACGAGCATTACCCATTCTTTGCGCCACACCGTGCGCTGGCAAAGGCACTGAATACCACTTGGGAGCACTTCGACATCTTTGCGTATCGCGAAACGGAGCAAGCGAAAATGCGTACCTTGGCTATAGTCAATGGAGGTGGAATCGAATTGACGGAGTTTGGTAAGCAGCAGTTCCAGCTATTTGAAGAACTCTTGGCGCTCGCCAAGCCGTCTGCTGTAGTGGTCGTCAACGCTCTTGCTTCTCAGGTCTACCTCAAGATGCGTCAGCCTGCCTTTGATTCAAACCTCGGCTATCACAAGGATCGGGATTCTCAAGTTCCAGTCTTTTTCTCTGGAATGCTTACTGGAACGAGAGCGCTGGACCGATTCTCTAAGGACCGCCTCTTTTGGCAGGTCGCGAGCGCACTTGGAAAGTCATGGCAAGCGGACGCCCAACCCGTCGTTCCAGCGGACGCCTGACGGCGCCGCTGAACTCAAACGTTAGGTCTCCAGTGAAAGAACTTCGCTTCCCGAAAGAGCTGACCGTCCGATTTCATTTGGATGGCAGCAGCCCCAAAAGCAGCTCATCTGGCGAAGCTGGAGGCGATGAGCTGGCAACGATCGAGAAGAACGGCTCTGAACTCATCATGGCCGCCGTGATGCTCGAGGACCGGATGATCGAAGCGGTGAGCAAATTGCTTTTCGGCAATGCCGCCGAGACCCGCAGAGCGCGAGAGTTCTTTGCGGAGGAAATCATGGGAACATCTGATTTCTCTTATGCCTTTAAGCGCCGAGTGTTCACGAGACTCCTCGAAAGCACCGAGGCTCTCGACTCGAGTGGCATCAAAGAGCTAAAGGCCGGCCTTAACAAGGTCATGGAGTGGCGCAACGCTTTCGCTCACGGCAAGGTACTGCACGAGCACAACGCAGGATATGTGCTGCAGTACTACAGCGGTGGCCACCAAGAGCTGGCACTAGATGATGCGTTTTTTGAAAGGGTCGAGAGCACACTTCGCAACTGTCTCTATGCCTGCAACGGGGTCATCCAGGCTAAGTAGCTGGAGGCCTAACAAATCGTTCAAGCCGACGCCGCGTCGCGGCGCGGCTTAACTGAGGTGTCGAATGTCTGCTGATTGATTCCATCAGCAACCGCTCTTGGCCGATAGTACGCGTTCGACGCGGAAGAGCGAATGACTCCAGCAGCTCCAGAGCGGAAATAGCGTTTCGTAGTTGCTACTGTATTTGTAGCTATTGCCGCTTTATTGATCAGCGCTAGAGCGTTTTTGTTATTTTTTCACCGTGCCTCCTTGCGAAGCTTTGCGTCCCTACAAGTTCAGCCAGCGCGCCACCCAGTCGCGGGCGCAAAAAGCGGTAGTTCCGAGTGATCGCACTACTGGGCACAGCGTTCTGCCCGGCCGGTAGCAAGCTGGCTCAAAGGATACGGCGGTGGCTGACGAGATGAAGGATTCTGCTGTCTCGCCGGCTGTAGGAGTACATGTGCGGGCTCTGGACCTCCTGACGCTGCTGAGCGATTTCTAGGTACTACGGATGTACTGCTGATGCGTAGACAAAACCATCCTCGCCCCTTTTCGTACGGCGGCATGATGGGAAAATCTCTCATTCCAGCCTAGAAGCGATGTGCTGATAACCCAAGAGCCGGGAAGTGTTGGCACTCAATCTCTCTGCGCCCCCGTTTCCCTGCCTTTCCCTCCCCATGAAATGTCCAACATGCCAGTGGCACAACCCCGGCGAAGCAACCCAATGCGTGATGTGCCGCGCCCCACTGGTCAGCGGCGGTGAGCCTGACTTCACTACAGCCTTCCCGCAGCAGCCAACCCCCGCCGCAGCGGCCACACCGGTCGCCGTCCTCCTGGCCACCGACCTGAGCCGCACCGTCGCCACGGTGATCGATGGCCTCCAGATGCTTGTCTCAGTCGCGGTGTGGCTGGTGGTGGTGTGGGACATGTCCTGGTCCATCTGGCCCAAGCTGCTGGGCGCCGTGGTGCTGTTTTTTCTGCCAGCATTGCTCGACGCAGGACCTGGTTCGCTGGGCAAGCGGTGCCTGAAGATTCAGGTGGTGACGACACGTGGTGAAAAGCCGTCGCTCGCCATCAGCATCTGGCGGCACTTCATCAAGTACGTCCTGCACATCGCCATGCCCATTGTGTGGAAGCTGATCGAGCCATGGCTGACCGGCGGGCGGCACCTTCACGATGTGTGGGCAGGCACCACGGTCATCGAGCGCTTGCCTGCCGGTGCCCGTGCGGCCCGCGCCGCGCCGGATCTGTTTCATGAAGCGTTGATCGCGCAGGCCCAGGGCGTGCAGGCCGGCGCAGCGCCACAGGCCCCGCTGCGGGCCGATGTGAAGAACGCCAGGCAGCAAGTCACGCGGGCGTCCAGGGCGTTCGATACGTTCAAGAACCTGCTGGCGTGGTGCATTGCGGGTGCGTTGCTGTGGCTGTTTGTACCGGCGGTGTGGTCTCTGTACCGGGAGTCTCAGGACCCCACGATGTCCGCCGTGTCAGACGCCAAGGCCGCCACCAAAAAGCTCACGCACCTGCTCAGCCAGCAATTTGAACAAGGCCAAAGCCTGGAGCTCGACTGGAGCGACCCAGCCTTGGCAGCGCTGGAGGCTGAGATGGGTACCGTGTTCACCAGCATTCATACGCAGCCCCGTGGGCCCGTCACGCTGCAGATCAAGAGCGGGCCGGTGGCGGGCAAACACATCGTGCTTACGCCGGAGTACAACTTCAGCAACAAGGCCATCAAAAAATGGACCTGCGGCAGCCCTGACATCGAGCGGTCCCAGCTACCCACCGGCTGCAAGGCCACGCTGAGCACGGCGCCCACCACCCCTTAGATTGGTTGGTGGCCGCCACTTCAGCGCGGCACCGATCGCACCCAGACAATACTGACGATGATGATGACTGCTTTGTCCCAGCACCAACACCTTCTCGACCCTGCCGTTCTCCACCACCCCCAACGGCAATTTGCCTTGAAGGTGATGGACCTGCTCAAGACCCGGCAGTTCGACGCGCTCCAGGCGCTGCTGGCGCCCAGCTGGGTGGCCTTTGAGTCGGGTGCGTTGTCTGACCTGGGGCTGTCGCGCGCGTGGTCCCACATGGGCCTGCAGCGGGCCGACCTGATCGAGCCCGCCCAGGCGTGGGTGCAGGCGTACCCCGACAGCTTTGCGGCACTGCTGTTCGCGGCGCAATTGCACTGCGCCGTGGCTTGGCAAGCGCGCGGTACTTGCACGGTCGATGCCACCAGCGAAAAGCAATTTGCGGTGATGCAGCAGCATTTCGATGCGGCGTTTCCGTACCTGCACCGCGCCCTGGCGGCGGCCACGCGGCCCACGCTGGCCATCGCGGTCGGGATCACGATGGCGCGTGCGGGCAGCGATGATCCTGACCATGACTACATCGCGCTGGCCCAGCCCCACTTGCCGCACAGCCCGGCGCTGTATGGCCGCTTGATGTGGGCGCTGAACCCCAAGTGGGGCGGGTCGCTGGCAGAGGTCGACGCGTTGTTCCGCTCCGCGCAGCAGTGGAGTGCATCGTGGCCTGACGAGGAGCGCAAACGTGTGCATGCCACCCACCGGTCAGAACTGGCAGACGTCGAGGAGTGCAACGGTGATTCGGACCGCGCCATCGCCTTGCTCAACGGCATCCTGCACGAAGCGCCCGACTTCGACGCAGCGCATTCCCAACTGGCCAGCCAATACCGTTACCAGGACCAGATGCAGCTGGCCGTGGACCACCTGCTGCGCGCCGTGCGCATCACGCCGGTGGCGGACCGGTTCGACCGGCTGGGCGACTATTACGAAGCGCTGGGCCAACAAGACGTCGCCATGGCGTATTTTGAAGAGGCCATGCTGTGGGGCAGTGGCAGCGCGGCGGGCTCCGTGGCGAATTGGCTGAGCGACCAGCTCAAGACCGCACGCGCCGACCAGCGCCCCGCGATCGAAGAGCAACTGGGGCGGGTGGCCTCCTACGGCATGCAGCAGTTTTCGCCCAGAACCATGTTCGTGATGGGTGCCATCGAGTTCTTTCAGCGCGGCGACGACGCCGCCAAGTTGCGCGCGTACGACTGGTGGCGCGAAGCCGCTCGATGGGGACACAGCGGTGCCATGTTCAACCTGGGCATCGCGCACTTCGACGGCGAAGAAGGTCAGCCCCTGAACAAGGCTTTGGCCATGCAGTACTGGGCACGGTCGGCTGCGCTGGGTCATCTGTCATCCCACGAGCGCCTGGGCAAGGCGCTGCTCACCGGCGACGGCATTGCGCAAGACCTGGAAAGCGCCGCCTACCACCTGGAGATCGCGGCCGATGGAGACAACGTCTATGCCATGCGCGACTGGATTGGTTGCCTGTGGTTCGGTCGGGGCACGCCGCAGGACCGAGGCGCTGCCAAGCAGTTGCTGCAACGCCTGAAGGCGCTGAGCCCGGATATGTACGCGTCGGCCCGCGAGCGCATCGGCCTGGGCGCCAGCATCAAGAACTGGGCGGGAAAGCTGTTCGCCTAGGGACCCTCTCACGAATCATCGCGCCGTGTGCATCTGCGGTCTCGGGCGGCCTGCGGCGTTGCAAATACTCGCAATAGCTACGGCTATGGCTACGGTTACGGTTACGGCTATGGCTATGGCTATGGCTATGGCTATGGCTATGGCTATGGCTATCGCTATCGCTATTGCTATGGCTATTGCTGCGTTTTGCGCCTTGAACTCCATCCCGATCCGCAGCGCACACTTGGCAGCTCGATGCGTGCAGAGGATCCCTAGGGACCCTCTGCACGAATCATCGCGCCGTGTGCATCTGCGGTCTCGGGCGGCCTGCGGCGTTGCAAATACTCGCAATAGCTACGGCTATTGCTGCGTCTTGCGCCTTGCACTCCATCCCGATCCGCAGCGCACACTTGGCAGCTCAATTCGTGCAGAGGATCCCTAGCGGTCAGGCCTTTTGACCCTTCGCCAGGTGAGCCAGGGCGCCACCGAGCAACGGGTGCAGGAACCGGTACCCCTGCGCCAGCGCGGCACGCGGCACGGCGTTCTGCCCGTCCAGCAACAGGGTGGACATTTCCCCCAGCAAGACCCGCAACGGCAACCCTGGCGTGCGCAGCCAGGCACGCCGCCCAAACGATGCAGCCAGCGCCTGCGCAAACGTGGCTTGCGTCACCGCATCAGGCGCCACAGCATTGACGGGGCCTTGCAGGGTGTTGTGCGCCATCGCAAACCGCACCAGCCCCACCGCATCGGCCAGGTGCACCCACGGCGCAGGTTGGCGGCCATGCCCCAGCACGGCGCCCAGGCCCAGGCGTGCGGCCAGCGCTTGCATTGGATACGCGCCACCACCATGCCCCAGCACCACCCCCAACCTCATGCGTACCACCCGCACGCCCAGCGCTTCGGCGCGGCGCGCCTCGTGTTCGATGGCGGCGCACAGGTCGGACTGGAACTCGCCCGGCCGGGGTGGGGCGGTTTCGTCCAAGGGCTCCATCGACGCGTTGGGTGATGCGCCGTAGAAGCCCACGGCCGATGCGCTGACCAGCACGCGCGGGGCCTTCTGCAGGCGGCGCATCAGGCTAACGACGGCCACGGTGGTGTCGACACGGCTGGCCAGCAGTTGGCGTCTGCGTGCCTGGGTCCATGGCATGCCCAGAACGCGGGCGCCTGCCAGGTTGACCACTGCGTCGATGGTCGTCTCTGACGGGATGGCGTCCAGGGTGTCCACCACCCACACGCCGGGGCCAAAGCTGGCGCGGGCTTGCAGGGCATCGCGGGTCAACACGATCACCCGCTGGCCGTCGCGCACCAGGTCGGCCACCAGGGCGCTGCCCACGAATCCGGTGGCACCGGTCACCAGCGTGGCTGGCTGGGATTGCATGCCATGGGGGTGTACGGCACTGGGCTGTGGTGTTGGCGGTGCTGTGCGGTAGAGCTTGATGGCCGCCAGCACGTTGCGCACGCTCCAGGCCCACACGCCGATGGCATACGCCGTGAACAGCCACGACACCCAGCCGTGCGGCGCCAGCACCATGCCGGTGGGTTGCTGCACCCAGGCCCAGAGCGCGGGGGCGACCAGGCCCAGGAAGAGGCCGTAGCTGATGGTCAGCACGGTGTGCAGCACACGTTCGAACGGCGGCAGGCGGCGGGTGCGGTCTTCTTCCAGAAAGTCGGCCAGGGTGATGCCCAGCTCGACCAGCAGCAGGGCCGCCAGCACGGCGGCAAAGGCGCCGCGCCATTCAAACCAGGCCAGGCCGACAAAGACGACGCCGTAGATGGCCTCGCGTGCGGCGTGCAGCGCCAGTTCATACCGTGCCGAGGTGCGCTGCGGCAGCCGGGCCTGCAGTTCGTGGTGCCACAGGTTGTCGAAGGCCCCCAGCGCGGCCTGGATGGAGAGCAGCGAAAAGATGGTGTTCATGGCGGTCATGGTGTTTGCCTTCAGTGTGACGATGAATCGATGCCGACGGGTGTGCTGGAGTACTCGGTCGTGGTGTCGACCACGGGGTCGGTGAATACGCCGGACTGGTGGAAGGTCTCGCCCCACAGCGGGTGCACCATGCTCAGCGTGAAGCGGAACTGGCCCCCGCCCAGATCAGTGTGGGCCACGCGGCATGTGCCAGGCGTGAGCAGGGTCGGCACGGGGATGCGCAGGCCCGCCACCACCCACCAGAAGCGGCGGCTGCGGAACACCAGCGCGCCGTCTTCTTCCAGCACGTCCAGCGACATGGCCAGGCCGCCGTCGGTGCGCTCCAGCAGGGTGCCGTCGGCGCCCAGCTCCTTGGTGGACCGCACGGTGCGGTCTGCGCTGGTGTGTGTGCCGTTGTCGTTGGTGGCGCCCGTGCCGGTGTGAAAGCGCCGCTCCCACACCACGCCGCCGCGCCCGTTGTGGCTGACGTGCACGGTGGCGGGCAGGGCGGTGGTGTGGATGTGGGTCAGCGGGCCGCCCCAGGGCCGGGTCAGCGCGGCGTAGATGTGGCCGATGAGCGAGCAGCGCAGGTCCAGGTGGCCCTGGTAGCTCACGTCGGCGTGGGCGGTGCCAAAGCGGCGTTGCACGGCGGCGGGCAGGCGTGCCCAGGCGGCAGCGCCGGCCAGGGCTTGCAGGTCGAGCACCGGGGCAGGGTGGGCAGGGGTGGTGGCGCAGTGGCGGGGCGCTGGGGTGAACAGGGCAAACATGGCAGGCTTTGCAAGAGTGGCGGTTGCCCTCTCTATTGCGAAACCCGGGCCAGCCTCGGCGGCCGCTGCAAGTGCTTGATTTCATTGAAATTTGATGTGCGACCTGCATACTTGGTTTACAGTGCGCGCAGCCCCTACCGTTAACGCCAGGAACAGGTCACACCATGATCCCCACCATCGTCCGCGTATGCTGATCCACGCCGTCCTCGGGTTCTCGGTGCTTGAAACGCTGGTGTTGGCCGCCTTGCTGCTGGCCTGGGCCGACCGTGTGGCGGGAGCGCGGTTGCTGGCGGCGTTCTTGATCGGCATCTCGCTGTGGATGGTGGGCAACGAGCTGCCCAACTGGCTGGGGCCCGAGACCGAACCGGTGGCGATGCGCTTGCTGGCCACGGCGCCATTTACCTCCGCGCTGTTTTTTCATTTCTGCACGGTGTTTTGCCGGGTGGACCTGGGGCGCTGGGGCGTTGCGGCGGCCTATGCGCTGGGTGGTGGCGCCACGGTGGTCTCCGTCATCCTGGTGCCGGGCCATCTGATCGAGCACCGCGACATCGGCTTCATTGCCGTGGCCGACCCGGTGGGCACCATCGCCAGCATGGCCTGGGTCATTCTGGGCATGGGCGGTGTGGCGGTGCTGCTGCTGGCCTTGCTGCGCGCGCGCCGGTCGGGCGACGGGCAGAAGTTTCGGCAGATTGCCGCCGTCACCGCGTCGTGCCTGTGGGGCCTGCTGTGCCTGGCGGGCTACGGCATTGCGGTGCTGGATTGGCCGATCTACCCGTTTCCGCTGCTGGGTCTGCCGCTGTACTCGTTGATTCTGGTCTACGGCATCTTGCGTTACGGTGTGTTTGTGGCCAACGCCTGGGCACGGCGCGCGCTGGTGTGGGCGCTGCTGTTGGCGCTGGGGGCGGTGGTGCTGGCGCTCACGCCACTGCTGCCGTTCGAGTCGCGCTGGCTGGGCGGTCTGGCGGTGGCGGCCAGTGTGCTGGCGCTCAACGGCCCGGTGCGCCGCGTGGCCGAGCGGCTGGTCTACCCAGGGGGCGAGGTGTCGGTGGCCGACCTGGGCGCCTGGCGCAGCGCACTGCTGTCGGCCGAGACGCCCCAGGCGCTGGCGCAGCAGGCGGCCACGCTGCTGAGCACGCGCATTGGCACGCAGGTGGAGGTGCAGGTTGGCACTTCGCCCACTTCCACATCGCCAACGGCGTCAACGGCACCATCAACGCCCCCCGGCAGCACCCCGCAGCTGGTGTGCAGCCCCGCAGAGCAAGGCTGGCAGACCACGCTGCAGGGCTGGGACGCGGCACCCCCCGGGCCGCGCCATGTGGCCGAGCTGTTCGGCACGGTGGTGGCCGAGGCGGCGGCGCGCGTCGAGCAGGCGCAGCAGTTTGCCGCCCGCGAACGCGAGCGCCAGTTGCAGGCGCGGCTGGCCGAGCTGGGCGCACTGGCCGCCACGGTGGCGCACGACATCCGCAACCCGCTCAACATCATCTCCATGGCCGTGGCTGCTGCGCCCGGCGAGACCCGGCGCGAGGTGGCCGACCAGGTGGCGCGCATTGCCAACCTGACGCACGACCTGCTGGACTTTGCCAAGCCCTGGAAGCTGGCACCCCGCGAGCTCGACCTGGCCGCCCACGTGCGCAATGCAGCGCAGCGTCTGCCCCAGGTGAGCCTGGGCGTGGGCCTGGCCCAGCCGCTGGTGTTGCAGGCGGACCCCCGGCGTGTGGACCAGGTGCTGACCAATTTGCTGGAGAACGCGCGCATCGCGATGGAGTCCGAGGCCGATGGCGTTGAATCGGCGCCAGCAACACACAGCCCCGTGCACATCGACGCAGAAACCACCGACAACGCCGTGCTGCTGCACATCTGCGACGCCGGCCCCGGCGTGCCCGACGAAATCCGCAGCCGGCTGTTCGAGCCTTTTGCATCGCGCAGCCCCGGTGGCACCGGGCTGGGCCTGGCCATCGTGGCGCGCATCATGGCTGCGCACGGCGGTTCGGTGGCTCTGACCGAGCGGCCTCCGTGGAGCACCTGCTTCACGCTGCGCTTTCCCTTGACGACGACGCAACGCCTGCCATGACAGCCCACACCACAGACAACGCAGCCGACGCCCAGCCGCAGGCGGAGCAAGGCGCCACGCCGGCCGACGAGCCGCAAAACGGCCATGTGCTTCTGGTGGACGACGAAGCGGCTTTTCAGCGGCTGGGCGGCGCCTTCTTGCGCAACCTGGGCCACACCGTCACGCTGGCGGGCGATGGCGACCAGGCCCTGGCGGCGTTTGCCAAACAGCAGCCCGAGCTGGTGCTGCTGGACCTGGCCATGCCGCCGCACATGGACCCGGAGATCGGCCTGGAACTGATCCCGCGTTTTGCGCGCGTGCCGGTGGTGGTGTTGACCGGCCACGGCGACCACGCACTGGCCCTGCGCGCCACCGAGCTGGGCGCCTGGGACTTTCTGACCAAGCCGATCGACCCGGACATGCTGCGGTTCGTGGTGACGCGCGGCCTGCGCAAGGCCAGGCTGGATGCCGAACTGGCCGCGCTGCGTGCAGGGCAGTCGCTGGACGATCTGGGCATGGTGGGGCAGGCGGCCGCCACAGCGCAATTGCGCGCCCTGGTGCGCCGCGTGGCGCCCACCCACGTCAGCGTGCTGGTGCTGGGCCCCACAGGCACCGGCAAGGAGCTGGTGGCCCGTGCCTTGCACGCCTGCAGCGCGCGCCGCAACGAGCCCTTCGTCGCCATCCACTGCGGCGCCTTGTCGGCAGAACTGCTGGAGAGTGAGCTTTTCGGCCACATGAAGGGCAGCTTCACCGGCGCCTACCGCGACCAGCCCGGCCTGGTGGAGGCCGCGCACGGCGGCACGCTGTTTCTGGACGAGGTGGGCGAGATGCCGCCGCCCATGCAGGTCAAGCTGCTGCGCTTTTTGCAAGAGGGGTCCTTCGTGCCCGTGGGCGGCCGTGTGCCAAAACGTGCCGACACCCGCGTGGTGGCCGCCACCCACCGCGATCTGGAGGCCATGGTGCGCGACGGGTCCTTCCGCGAGGACCTGTT
Organism: Acidovorax sp. NPDC077693; assembly: GCF_044542805.1. Lineage (NCBI taxonomy): Bacteria > Pseudomonadati > Pseudomonadota > Betaproteobacteria > Burkholderiales > Comamonadaceae > Acidovorax > Acidovorax sp. NPDC077693. Next base: position 193,739 of record NZ_JBITVD010000012.1, read on the forward strand.
CTACCGCCTCAAAGGGGTGGTCTTGCGCACGCCGTCGCTGGCGGAGCGGCCCGCCGACATCCCGCTGCTGGCCACGCGGTTTCTGCACCGCGTGGCACACCGCGCCAGCCTGTCGGCCAGCGCCCTGGCATGGCTGATGGCGCGCGAGTGGCCGGGCAATGTGCGCGAGCTCAAGGCGGTGGTGGAGTCCGCCGGGGCACTGCTGATGCCCGGGCAGCGCGAGGTGGATGCAGCGCTGCTGCAACTGGCCAGCGGCGATATCCCCGACATGACGGACACCGCAGCGAACCTCCCCGCCAGCCCGCAGGCCCCGCACGGCAGCACCGGGCCGCTGGACGCGGCGCTGATGGAGCTGGAAGTGCGCATGCTGCGCGACACCATGGCGGCAGTGTCGGGCAATCAGTCGGAAGCAGCGCGGCGGCTGGGGATTTCGCGGGTGGGCTTGATCAAGAAGCTGACGCGGCTGGGTTTGAAGTGAGCCCGCGAGCCTGGCCACAGGCACTGGTGCGGCCTGGGCACGGACAGGCGGGAGGCTAACGCCCCTCCTTGGGCGCCCACCGCGCGCGGGGTCAGGTTGACCTGGCGGCGGGTTCGGCGGATGCGGGCGACGTCGCTCCGTCCGGCGCGCGGGGCGCCGCCGTGCTGCCGCGCTTGCTGATGAGCAGCACCCCCGCCAGCACCAGCGCAGCCCCCGCCATCTGTGGCCAGGACAGCGGCTCGTCCAGCAGCCAGCAACCGAAGAAGATCGTGAGGATAGGGCCCAGCGTGCCCACCAGCGCGGTTTGAGCTGCGCCGATGCGGCGGATGGCTGCGGATGTCATGAACACCGGCAGCACGGTGGAAAACACAGCCATGCCCAGCGCGTGCAGGTAGACCGGTGCCGGTTGCACCAGGGCGCCCATCGGTTGCGACACCATGAAGTGCAGCAGCGTCGCGCCGGTGGAGACCAGCATGGCCAGCGCGGTGAAGCGCGCCGCGCCCAGTCTGCGGATGGCGGGCTCGCTGCCGGCCTGGTAGAACGCGTACGACACCGCCGAGCCGAACACGAAGCCTGCGCCCAGGAACACGGCGCGGGTGTCGCCCGCGATCTGCAGGTCGTGCGCAAAGGCCAGGCCGATGCCGGCGTAGGACAGCAGCAGCGCCCCCATCTCGCGGCGGGATGCCCGCTTGCCCATGAAGAGCACACCGATCACGATGGTGAGCGTGGGGTAGGTGAACAGGATCAGCCGCTCCAGGCTGGCAGTGATGTACTGCAGGCCGATGAAGTCGAGGATGCTGGCGCCGTAGTAGCCCAGCAGCCCCAGCGCGACGATGGCCAGCCAGTCGCGGCCGCTCAGGGGCGCGAGCTGCCGGCTGGCACGCCAGCCGACCCAGGCGAACACCGGGACGGAAAACGCCATGCGCAGGCACAGCAAGGTGACCGAATCCACGGGTACCGCCTGCGGCACGGCGTAGGCCAGCTTCACAAAGATGGCCTTGAACGAAAAGCCCAGTGCAGCCAGGATGGCGAGGGCAAGACCAAGGCGTTCGGCGGACCAGTTCTTCCAGGGCATGGGGGATTTGTGCGGCAAGGCAGTGCGTTCAGATCGTGTGAAATCTTCGAACGCTGTGTGTGCTTTGCATCGGCATGGAGTGATAAGGGGTTGCATGGTGCCCTGGCAAGCACTCATGCACAATTGCCCATCCCGCAACCCTGAGTTCGTTGCAGACGAACGATGCCAGGCCGCCCTTGAACTACGACCTCACCGATCTGCGCCTCTTCGTTGCCATGGCCGAGGAGCGCAACCTCACACGCGGCGCCGCACGCGCCTATCTGGCGCCGTCGTCCGCCAGCCACCGGCTGCGGCGGCTGGAAGAGGCGCTGAACACCACGCTGTTCGAGCGGCAGACGCGCGGCCTGGCGCTCACCCGCGCGGGCGAGGCGCTGCTGCGCAATGCGCGGCAGGTGCTGGCCAGCATCGAGCAGATGCACGCCAACCTGTCGCCCTTTGCCACCGGCATCCGTGGCCATGTGAGCCTGTGGGCCAACACGCACGCCACCCACACTTTTCTGCCGGACGACCTGGCGGGGTTCCTGAAGCGGCACCCGCAGGTCAGCGTGAGCCTGGAGGAGCGCACCAGCGCAGAGATCGTGGTCGCGGTGGCCAGCGGCGAGATCGAGGTGGGGGTGCTGGCCGACAGCGGCACGGGCGCGGGGGTTGAGCTGGCGCCCTACCGGCAGGACCGCCTCGTGCTCATCGTCCCCGCAGGCCACGCACTGGCTGCGCGCGCCAAGGTGGGGTTTGCCGAAGTGCTGGACCACGCCTTCGTCATGCTGCACGCCGGCTCGGCCATTCACACTTTCACCATGAATGCAGCGGCTGCCCTGGGCCGGCACCTGGATGTGCGCATTCAGGTGCGCAGCTTCGAGGCGGTGTGCCGCATGGTGGGGGCGGGTGTGGGCATTGGCCTGGTGCCCCGCGGTGCGGTGCCGGTCGCGGGCCTGAGCGAGCCGCCCGTGGTGGTGGAGATGGACGAGCCCTGGGCCCAGCGCGACCTGCAGATCTGCGTGCGCCGCGGTGTGGTGCTGTCGGGCTTTGCGCAGGCGCTCGTGGATGCGCTGCGCGCCGGGTCGCACTGATTCGGCCTGGATCTGACCGCATCACACCGACAGAACCTGCTGCAGCGGGCGTTCAGCGTTCAGCGTTCAGCGGTCCGCAGCTGCGGGTAGCTTGGCGATCACCTTGATCTCGAACTGAAAGCCATACAGCCACGTCACCCCGATGCCTGTGAGCGTAGGGTGCGGCGCGTTGCCCCAGTATTCGCCCACCACCTCCCACGCGGCCTCGAAATGGGTCTCCGGGTCCACCATGAACACCGTCACATCGATCACGTCGTCGAAGGTGCAGCCAGCGGCCTGCAGGATGGCGTTCAGGTTCTCGAAGGCCAGCCGCACCTGGGCCTGGTAGTCGGGCTCGGGCGAGCCGTCGGGGCGGCTGCCGACCTGGCCGGAGACGAACAGAAAGCCGTTGGACCGGATGGCGGGCGAGTAGCGGTTCTTCTCGTAGAGCGCCTGGCGCCCGGGCGGAAAGACCACGTCGCGGGGAGACGTCGAGGGCATGGTCGAGGGCATGGGAATATTCCTTTTCGGTGGGCCGTGTCGGCCCGGGTTGTCGATGCCCTGCAATTTATCGGCGCGCCCGCCGGGGATAAACAGGCCAGCCTGTCCATCACTGTTTGTAAACTCCAAACAATCGTTGGCCAATCTTCGGCAAGACAGGAGCGCTATGGACCGGTTCGATGCAATGCAGGCCTTCGTGCGTGTGGTTGAATCGGGCAGCTTCACCAAGGCGGCGGACACCCTGCACGTCAGCAAGACCACGGTCACGCAGCTGGTGCAGCAGCTGGAGGCGCGGCTGCGGGTGAAGCTGCTGCACCGCACCACGCGCCGGGTGCAGGTCACCGCCGATGGCGCTGCGTACTACGAGCGCGCGGTGCGGCTGCTGGCCGACATGGACGATGCGGAAACCAGCCTGTCGAGCGCATCGGCCGCGCCCCGGGGGCGTTTGCGGGTGGACGTGCCCAGCCCGCTGGCCCGGCTGATCCTGGTGCCGGCCCTGCCGCAGTTCCATGCGCAGTACCCCGACATCCAGCTCGACATGGGCGTGAGCGACCGCATGGTCGACCTCATCGGCGACAACGTGGATTGCGTGGTGCGCGGGGGCGAGATCCAGGACCAGTCGCTCATCGCGCGGCGGGTCGGCGACCTGCAGCTTGGGGTGTATGCGGCCCCCGGCTATCTGGAGCGCGCCGGGATGCCAGCGCACCCGAAGGACCTGGAGGACACGCACCACCGCGTGGTGGGATTCCTGTGGTCGCGCTCGGGCAAGACCTTTCCGTATGCGATGCGGCGCGGCGCAGAGGACGTGCAGGTGCAGGGCCGCTATGTGCTGGCGGTGGACGACGGCAATGCCTACCAGGCCGCGGGGCTGGCGGGCATGGGCATCCTGTGGTTGCCGCATTACATCGCCCAGCCGCACCTGGGCACTGGCGAGCTGGTGCCTTTGTTCCAGGACTGGGCGCTGGACACCATGCCGCTGTACGTGGCCTACCCACCCAACCGCCACGTGAGCGCCAAGGCGCGGGTGTTCATCGACTGGGTGGCCGCCCTGATGGCGCAGCATGCCCCGCTGGTGGGGCCGGGCGGCGGCTTGCCCCGGCCCTGAGGCAGCGCCTGCGGGTCTGCACCGGCCCCCCAGGTCCACCCAGGATCAGGCGGGTGCCAGGGTCACGGGCGCTCCGGCCGCCTTCAGCGCATTGCGCACGCGTGCGGGCGTGTCGGCAGGCACCACCAGGCCTGCCAGGGCCTTGAGCGGCGCCACCGTGAAGGCCGATGCGGCCCCCAGCTTGTCGGCAGAGGCCAGCACCACCGTCTCGGCCGCGCGCTGGAGCAGGGCGCGTTTGACGGCGGCCTCCTCGAAGTCGCCCGTGGTCAGGCCCGCGTCCGCATGCACCCCGGTCACGCCCATGAGGTACAGCTCCGCGCGCAGCTGGGCCGCAGCTTCGACCACGCTGGCGCCCACGTTCACCATCGAGTGGCGGAACAGGCGGCCCCCCAGCACCAGCACCTCCAACTCCGTATGCCCCGCCAGCGCGACGGCCACGGCGGGGCTGTGCGTGACGATGGTGGCGCGAAGCTGCAGCGGCAGGTGCTGCACCACCTGCAGCGACGTGGTGCCGCCGTCCAGGATCACCACCTGGCCGGGCTGCACCAGCGCCGCCCCGGCGCGGCCCAGGGCGCGCTTGTCTTCGGGAGCCAGTTGCTCGCGCACCTGCAGGCTGCCCACGGCGGCGGAGGCGGGCAGGGCGCCGCCGTGCACGCGCTGCAGCAGACCGTCGGCCGCCAGCTCGCGCAGGTCGCGGCGCACCGTATCTTCGGAGATGCCGAGTTCTTCGCTCAGGGCTTTGGCCACGACCTGGCCGTGCTGCCGAAGGCGTTCCAGGATAAGTTGCTTGCGGTGGCGGGTCAGCATGGGAGAAACGTGGCGTGGGCAAACGGTACGGTACCCGGGTTGCGTGAATTTGCGTGTTTGTGCATGATATTGCACGAATCACGATGGCGCAAAACCATGTCCACCTCTATCGACCACGACCTCCCGCTGCACCAGCGCACCCCCGCCGTGCCGGCCGAAGGAACAAGCCTGTGAGCCGCCCCGTGCCCGCGCCGGTGCCGGCCAGCACTGACCAGGTCCAGCTGTTGGCGGTGGATGTGCTTTCCGACCACTGGTACACGCTGCGCAAGGTCACCTTCGACCTGCGCCGCCGCGACGGCCAGTGGCAGACCTTGAGCCGCGAGGCCTACGACCGGGGCAACGGCGCGGCGCTGCTGCTGTTCGACCCGCGCCGGCGGATGGTGGTGCTCACACGCCAGTTCCGCCTGCCGGCGTTTCTGAACGGCAGCGCCGATGGCATGCTGGTCGAGACCTGCGCGGGCCTGCTCGACGGTGACGACCCTGAAACCTGCATCCGCCGCGAAGCCGAGGAAGAAACCGGCTACCGCGTGCGCCAGCCGCGCAAGGTGTTCGAGGCGTACATGAGCCCGGGCTCCGTCACTGAAAAGCTCCACTTCTTCGTGGCCGAATACGAGCCAGCGGACCGCATCCGCAGCGGGGGCGGGCTGGCCGACGAAGGGGAGGACATCGAGGTCATCGAGATGCCGCTGGCCGAAGCCCTGGCGGGCATCGGCAGCGGCGCCATCGAGGACGGCAAGACGGTGATGCTGCTGCAGCATGTGGCGTTGATGCTGCAGGGCGCGGCGGGGTAGGGCCGAGCAAGGGAATCAGGTGCGGAGACTCGCGGTGGGGTCGCGGTGCTCCGCTTTCAGGGCACTGCCCACCCATCGCGGCCCACAGCCCTGCCGAGGGTCAGGCCTTCTTCTTGACCAGCCCGTAGATCACCAGCAGCACGATGGCGCCGATGATCGATGCGATCCAGCCCACGGGCGCTTCGGGTGCATACCAGCCCATGGCCACACCCACATAGCGCGCGACAAACGCCCCTGCGATGCCCAGCAACGTGGTCATGATCAAGCCCAGCTTGTCGTCGCCCGGCTTCAGGGCCCGCGCGATCAGTCCCACGATGAAGCCGACGATGATGGTTCCGATGATGGAAAACATGAGGTTCCTTGGTTGAGGTCTTTGGCTGAAGTTGAGGCCGTGGCCATGCACTGGCAGCGAATGTAATGGCATTTGCTGCCAGGCCTTGGGTGGGCGATCGATAGCCCATTGGTTTGCGCTTTGGTCACGGCCGCACATCTTTGCACTGGTCGATGCAGGTGGCTGTAGGTGGATGCTGAATCGCGAGTGAAGGCAAACCGCCGAGTGCACGCCTGCACCACCGCCCCGCGCGCGATAATCCCGTGCTATTGATTCCGTAGCTGTCCGCGCTCATCCATCCAGCGGTAGCGGCTGTTTTTTATCACCTCCACGGTTGTTCTTCACCTCAACGCTCCCATGCAAGCCCTGCTCGACGCCATTGCCTCCATGCCCCTGCCGACCGAAGCCGGGCGCGTCTTTCATGGCCGCGGTGGTCTGCACCCCGGCTGCGAACAATGGGCGCTGGATGCCTACCCGCCGGTCTTCGTGCTGACCAGCTTTGCGCCCGCGACGGAAGAAGAGCTGGCTGCCATCGGCGCGGCCCTGCAGGCACGCTGGGCGCAGATCGCCCCGGCCGCCGAGCCGCTCAACTGGGTGTTCCAGCACCGGGGCGAGGCCCTGCGCATGGAGGGCCGCAGCGAGACCCGCCTGATGGCCGGCGCCGTGCCCGACCCGCACACGGTGACCGAAGCCGGCGCGCGCTACCGCGTGCACGTGCTGCGCGGGCAGAACCACGGTCTGTTCCTCGACATGGCCGCAGGCCGCCGGTGGGTGCACGACTACGCAGCCGCGCGCAGCGCAGACCGCTACGGCCTCAAGGTGCTCAACCTGTTTGCGTACACCTGTGCGTTTTCGGTGGTGGCGCTGCAGGCGGGCGCCCGGCAGGTGGTCAACGTGGACATGAGCCATGGGGCCATCGGCATCGGGCAGCAGAACCACCAGCTCAACGGCATCACCACCGGCGCCGCGTTTTTGCCGCACGACATCTTCAGCAGCTGGGGCAAGATCACGCGCGGTGGGCCCTATGGCCTGGTCATCGTGGACCCGCCCAGCTACCAGAAGGGCAGCTTCGTGGCCACCAAGGACTATGCGCGCCTGATGCGCCGCCTGCCCGATCTGCTGGCGCCGGGCGGCCACGCGCTGCTGTGCCTGAATGCGCCGGAACTGGGCGCGGCTTTTCTGCAGGACCAGATGCGCGAGTTGGCGCCGGAGCTCGCCTTTGTGGAGCGCGTGGCCAACCCGGCCGTGTTTGCCGACGCCGATGCAGACCGGGCGCTCAAGGTGCTGGTGTACCGCGCGCCTGACCTGGTGGCCCCGGACACCGCCAGCGCTACGGCGACGTAAGCCCCGCCACCCAGCGCCGCGCCAGCGGGGCCGCCACCAGCACGCAAGGGAACGCAAAAGCCCAGGCCGTGAGCCAGGCCCCAGCCCACACGCCGACGAATTCGGCCGACCAGCCGCGCGCGTGCAGCGTGGAGATGCCTGACACCAGCAGCGACATCAGGCCCGACAGGATGAAGCCGAACAGCACCGGCGCAAAGCGCTGCGGGATCATGCTGCGGCCTCGGCTGCGTCTGCCACCATGCCCTGCACGGTGTGGGGCGCAAAGCCGTGCACCTTGCGCGCAAAGTTTTGCCCGAACAGGTGGGCCGTCCTGATGTCGCCGGGCGCAAACGCATCGGGTGCAGACGCATGCCCCGCCTGCGCCATCAGGCCCGACCACGAACCCAGGCGGTTGGCCGCCTCGTCATAGGGCGTGCCGCTGTGCTGCTCGGGCAGGATGGGGTTGCCCACCCAGACCATCCCGTGCTGCATGGAGAACACGAACATCGACTGCAGCGTGGACTGCTTGTCGCCCGCCGGCAGCGACGACACGGTGAAACCCGCCGCCAGCCGCCCTTGCAGTTGCTGTCGGCGCCACAGGCCGCCGGTCGCGTCCATGAAGGTCTTGAACACGCCCGACACCCCGCCCAGGTAGGTGGGCGACCCCCACACCAGGCCGTCGAATTCTTGCAGCACATCAGGCGCCGGGGTCAGGTTGGCGGCTTCGATCAATTGCACCTGTGTGCCGCCCACGTTGCGCGCCCCGTGCGCGACGTGCTGGGCGATGTGCTCGGTGTGGCCGTGGGCGCTGTGGAACACCACCGCGATCTTCTTGCTTGTCGTCATGTCAAAAGCTCCATTCAAAAACAGGGATAGGCAAAAATGGGTCAGGCCGCAACGCAGCGGCTCCACGCCCAGGCGGCGAGGTACAGGCCCAGGCCGAACACCGCGTGGTTGGCCAGGCTGCGCAGCCGGTTGCGCCAGGGCGTGGCGGTGCGGGACGCCGCGATGCCGCTGCCCATGGAGGGCTGCATCACGAACCAGGGCGCCACCACGGTGGCAATGCCGATGGCCAGCGCCGGCAGCGGTGTGGGCTCTGCAGCCCAGGCGCGGCCGTTCACCAGCACCGCCAGGGCCCCAAACCCGATGCCGACGGCGTAGTGCACGGTCCAGCCCGCCACGCGCTCGCCACGCACCGGCGTGGACTTGGCGATGGCGGTGTGAAACCACCGTCCCCGCAGCAGGTGCCCCGCCCAGCGCCCGATGAGCGCAAACGGCTGCGTGGGCACGCCCAGCCGCCGCAGCGCAGCCAGCCACACGTCCATCACCGCCGTGGCGCCGACGCCGATCCACAGCACGTGCAGCGCCTCGTGGGTCCATTCATTCATAGGTTCCTCGTTTCTTTCACAGTTGACTGAGCACCGGTGTCTGGGTACTGTACGAATTCAAGTCAACTTGAAGTCAAGAGGTTTTTGTGATCGACATCGGCGAAGTCGCCAGGCGCTCGGGCGTGGCCGCGTCCACCCTGCGGTACTACGAGGAAAAAGGCTTGATAGCCTCCACCGGCCGCCACGGCCTGCGGCGGCTGTTCGACGCGCGGGTGCTCGATCAGCTCGCGTTGATCGCGCTGGGGCGCGTGGCGGGCTTCTCGCTGGACGAGATCGCCACCATGTTCGCAAGCGACGGCCAGCCCGACATCGACCGCGGCATGCTGACGGCCAAGGCGGACCAGATCGATGAAATGGTGCGGCGCCTGGAGGCCATGAGCGCCAGCCTGCGCCATGCCGCCGTGTGCCCGGCGCCGAGCCACATGGAGTGCCCGTCGTTTCGCAAGCTGCTGCAGTCCGCAGCGTCGGGCGACATAGCGCCGCGAGAGCTCATGCCCCGGCGGCGAGGGTGAGTGCGTGGGCCGCGACCGGGCCGTGCGGCGGTGGCCGGCGCTGCGCTATGGCTGCCCTGGAGAGCGATACCGCAGCGATGCGGCAGAAATGCGAAAGCGATGAGCCCCGTCAGCCCGCCTGCAAGGCGCTGACAATGGCCGCCCACTCGGCCGGGGCGACGGGCGTGATGGACAGGCGGCTTCCCTTTTGCAGCACGCGCATCTCGGTCAAGGCGGGGTGCTCCCGCATTTCAGCCAGGGGCATCAGCCGCGTCTTCTTCACCGCCTGCACGTCCAGCAGCAGCCAGCGCGGCTTGTCTGCCGGTGACTTGGGGTCGTGGTAGGGCGATGCGGGGTCGAACTGGGTCGGGTCCGGCCGCGTGCCCGAGGCCACGCGCGCGATGCCGACGATGCCGAGTTCGGGGCAGCTCGAATGGTAGAACAGTACGCCGTCGCCCACCTGCATGTCGTCACGCATGAAGTTGCGGGCCTGGTAGTTGCGCACGCCGGTCCACGGCACGGTGGCGGCCGGGGCGGCCAGGGCGTCGTCGATGGAGCATTCTTCGGGCTCGGACTTCATGAGCCAGTAGTGCGGCGTGCGGCCAAGTGGGGCGGTGGGCGTGGTCATGGCGGCATTTTGGCAAAGCCGGGGCTGCATGGGGGCCCATTGAGCTTCTGGTCCCGAGGCGGCGTGCACGCCTGGGTGCTATTGAATGTATAGCTGCTGGCGCTTGTCCATCCAGCGGTAGAGCACAAAAATAGCCAGATAAAGAGCCAGCGCGCGAACGTGACGACTTCATTGCCCCGCTGAGCATTAGCAGCAAAAACTCTTGAAGAACCGCTCCGGCCATGATGAGTGGATAGCGCTTTAAATCAATGCAGTGATATGGTATGAAATATCAATAACCCAAAGCAATTCTTTATTTCCGAGTTTTCCCATTTCTTGCTTTTGTGGAATTCTGTTTTTCCTGCGCTGCCGTCAATAGTTCAATAACTTCGGGATTGTTTTTCTTTTTTGCCATATCCCAAACTGTCAAGCCATTTTTTTTTGAAATATCAAGACGTGCGCCGTGTTTTAAAAGCACTTTAATGACGGGTATGTTTGAAAGAGACACTGCCCCCATCAGAGGGGTTGCCAAAGGATTGCCCATGCTGTTTACATCAAATCCATTTTCAATCATGTATTCGACGAAAATAGCCGCATCCTCCTGTGGAGAGAATGTAGATAGCTGAGCAGTACTGAATATTCTATTTCTATCTGTTTTTGAGGTGGGAAACTTTGCATGATTTTGAATCAATTTGCATGCAATGGAGTACTTTGAGGTGATGAGGGCTGCCTCCAGTGGAGTAATTGAAATATCTGCCCTTCTGATATTTATGTTTGATCCGATATCTATCAAGAATTTTGCAGCAGGCCAATTGCCGACAGCCGAGGCTGCGATGAGGGGCGTGATGCCAGGTGGAACTACGATCTTGTCCGGATCATTGCCTGACAGGATTGACGCTATTGTTGAAGCATCTGCGCCCATTTCAATGGCGTGGTAAAGGGGGTGCGGATTGGGAGATGCTGTTGATGTGGGCAGCGGCACAAAGGGTGTAGTTTCCGCTGCCTTACACAAAGACTTCATTTCTGGTGAAAATTCTTTTGCATAAGATGAGAAATTCAACGAAAAAAATAAGCAAAAGAATAAGTAAACTAGTTTTCTCTTTTTCATTTTTGTCCCGTTAATTCGCTTTGTCGGCGGACTGCAGCTTCCTTGATAATATTTCTCGCGGCTTCCCAATCTTTGCCAGCCAAATGTCGCGTTAAATGATACTTTTCCTCGGGCCAAAGAATTATCCCTTTTTTTTGAAGATCTTTTTCTATGGCTGCAGTACCGAGAAGCGCTGAGAACCCGGCGTATGCAGAGGGCTCCAGCGCACCAATCATCGCGTCCAATACGGGTCCCCCAACTCGTGTGGCAGCCGTACCTGCAGAAGTTAACACAGGCCGCCCAGAAACAGCCGTCTGCGCTGCCTTGGATGCCTTTGCGAGTCTCTCACTCTCTTTTTGTGACCATTGCCCCAGGCGCGTATTGCTGTAGGTAGGTATCTTTTCAGGCAAGGTTGTTGCCTTGTTGCCCAAGACGCTGCCAGGAATGAAGCCATCTTTCTTCATGTAGTCTGTCAGGGTTTTTTCGGCGTACGTAGCAGCCGTGCCTGTGCTGGAGCGGCCTGCAAACAGATCACCCAAAACTGACGTACCAGCATCCAGCATATTGGAGAGCCGTTGGTGTGGCTGAAGGGGCTGAAAAATACGGGCTTGCGTCAACTTGACAAAGGTTTTTGGGTCATTCTTTTTAATGTCCGTCATATATTGATGATAGCGTACGGGATTATTTTTTCTTAAGTACTCTACGTAGTCAATGTAGGCAATTGTTTTTGGAATATGCTTGCGTGCATCGGCAATGTATCCCTTGGCTTCATCATGCGGGCTTTTGGGTGCAGACTCTGTTTTTACCACGATACCGTTCAATGTGACGGTCACCGGTGAAGTTGTTTCGCTTGGAGATGGCATTCGGTCTGAATAGACTGGATGCCCATTTTTATCTTTGTAGAAGTACATCATTTATTAGTTTCCCAAGCTACTTCATGTTGATGAAAAGGCGGTATCTCGACTTCGATATTGCTATCATCAAGAGACGATTGGGAACTATAGCGAGAGTAAGCTTGACCAGCTGCAACGAACAGAAACGATATAGATTCGTGCATAATTCAAATTAAAACTATGCATTTATTCTTCGCAGGGGATGCTGACCACAGAAATATGCTGTTTAGAGGCGCCGTGCGCTTGTACAAACGCAAGATTGACGATCTGGGTGAGCACCAGACCATCGCCCAAAACATCGATCTCGCAGAGTTTGGCTGTGCTGGTCTATGGGATGCTTGGATGGAGCGATGACCGCACCGGCGGGGCGAGCGCAATCTGTGGTCTGTCAGCCGGCCTTGCGAAAGGTGAGGTTGATGCGCACCGGCCCCGTCATCGCATGCTCCCCCACGGCCAGCGGTAATACGCCGTGGAACCGCAGCCGCGCCGGCCCGCCCCACACCACCACGTCGCCATGCCACAGGCCCACGCGCCGGGCCTGGTCGGCGCGCTCTGCGCCGCCCCACAGAAAGACCGCCGCAATGCCAAGCGAGACGGACACGATGGGGTGGTCGTAGTTGCCCTCGTCGCGGTCCTGGTGCAGCGACAGCCGCGTGCCGGGCTCGTAGCGGTTGATGAGGCAGGCGTCCGGCGAAAAGCCGGGGTAGCCCGCTGCCTGGGCGGCATCGCGTGCAAGTTGCTGGAAGGCCGCGGGCATTAGCGGCCAGCGCTTGCCGGTGTCGGGGTCCATGGGGTCATAGCGGTAGCCGCTGCGGTCGCTGATCCAGCCCAGCGGTCCGCAGTTGGTCATGGCGACCGACATGCGCTTGCCGCCGGGCGTGATGAGGTGCCTGAAGGGCGCGCTGCCCGCAATGGCGTCGACGGCGTGCAGCAGCTCGGCCGCCTGCTCCAAGGCAAAGCCGCGCAGCACCACGGCACCCGGCTCCAGCAGTTCGGGCTCGTGGGGTGTTGGCAAATGTTCGAACAGATCCAGTGTCATCGTGTGCAAATCCCTGCCGTTGCGCCAACACGCTGTCGCAGCAACTGGCGCGGCCAAGGCCAGTGCACCCGTGGAACTGGCTCTGCCAGGCCACCGGGTGCGTCCCCCTCCCGCGCAGCGAGAGAGGGGGAAGGCGCCGCAGGCGACTCAGGGGGAGAAAGTTTATTCACCATCATGAAAAATGATCCCCGCCGTATGCCGCTGCCCTGACCGCACACGGCTAACCCCATGCCGCAGGTTCACCCGGTACACGCCCCGCGTGCCCTGCACCGGGCGGTGTTGCACCGCGAAAGCCACGGCATCGCCCTGGCGCAGGGGCACCACCTCGGCGCGCGACTGCATGCGGGGGCGCTGTTCGGTCAGCACGAACTCGCCCCCGGTGAAGTCCCGACCGGGCTCGGACAGCAGGATGGCGACCTGCAGCGGAAACACATGCTCGCCGTACAGATCCTGGTGCAGGCAGTTGTAGTCGCCCGGCGCGTACTGCAGCAGCAGCGGTGTGGGGCGCAACTGGCCGGCCGCATGGCAGCGCGCAATGAAGTCGGCATGCCGCGCGGGGTAACGCACCTCGATGCCCATGGCGGCGTTCCAGTGGTTGGCGATGGGCTGCAGGTGCGGGTACAGCGCATCGCGCAGCCCGGCCACCACGTCCGGCAGCGGGTAGCTGAAGTACTGGTATTCGCCCAGGCCGAAACCGTGGCGCTGCATGACGACGCGGCTGCGGAACACGGGCGGGCCGGCCTGGCGGTACAGCCCGGCCAGCGCCATGCACTCATCGGGGCCGAGCAGTTGCTGCAGCACCGCGTGGCCCTGGGTGTGCAGGTCGTCGGTGGCCTGGGCCCAGTCGATGGCAGCGATGCGACCAGGCCAGGTGCCCTGGCTCGGGCTTGTCGTCGGGGTGTAGGGCAGTGCGCTCATGCTGCTGCCTTCTTTGTGGCTGCTGGGGCTGCGGCCTCGGCCTCGCGTTCCAGCAGCGCGCGCTTGCGCTCCACGCCCCAGCGGTAGCCCGACAGCGCGCCGTCGCTCCGCACCACCCGGTGGCAGGGAATGGCCACGGCCAGCGCATTGGCGCCGCAGGCCTGCGCCACGGCGCGCGTGGCGGTGGGGGCGCCGATGCGCTGGGCGATCTCGGCATAGCTGGCGGTCTGCCCAGCCGGGATGGAGCGCAGCGCCTGCCACACCCGCTGCTGGAAGGCGGTGCCCTGCACGTCCAGCGGCAAGGCCAGACCCACGCCGGGGGCCTCGACAAAGGCCACCACCTGGGCGACCAGCGCTTCGAAGTCGGCATCGCCGCCCACCAGCTGGGCCTGGGCGAAGCGGTCCTGCAGGTCGCGGACCAAGGCGTCGGGGTCGTCGCCGAGCAGGATGGCGCACAGGCCCTGGCCGCTGTGCGCCACCACGATTGCGCCCAGCGAGCACTGCGCCACCGCAAAGCGGATGCGCTGCGTGGCTCCGCCCGCTCGATAGTGCGTGGGTGTCATGCCCAGCACCTGGTGCGACTTTTCATAGAAGCGGCTGCTGGACTGGTAGCCCGCGCTGTAGATGGCGTCGGTGACCGAGTCGGCCGGTTGCTCCAGCGCGCTGCGCACGCGCTGCTCGCGCCGGGCGGCGGCATAGGCCTTGGGCGTGAGGCCCGTGGCCTGCTTGAAGATGCGGTGAAAGTGCGATGGGCTCAGGCCCGCGCTGGCTGCCAGCGCATCCACAGAGGGCGCACCGTCGGCTGCGGCGTTGTCGATGGTGCGGCAGGCGTCGGTCACGAGCGCCGCATGGTGGGCCAGCGCCGTAGGCTGCCGGGGCCTGCAGCGCTGGCAGGGGCGAAACCCGGCGCTTTCAGCGTCGTCACAGCTGGCATGGAACCGCACGTTCTCGGGCCGGGGCGTACGCGCTGCACAGCTGGGGCGGCAATACACGCCGGTGGTCTGCACCGAGTACCAGAAACTGCCGTCGGCCTGGGCGTCGCGCGCCAGCACCGCTGCCCAGCGCGGGTCGGCCTGGGTGACCGCTGCGTGTGCGGCCTGGTCGGCCTGGCGAGAGGTCGGGGTGCGGGGCATGGCGGGGCGGTGGGTGGCTAGGGTGTTCATCTGCATGGTGGATGGCTCACAAATTGGTTGCGATGCCATGCACTCTAGGGACGGGGTGTGCGGGGCGCACTCCGAAGTCTGCTTTTGAATTCTGCGCCACTGCTGCGGATGGTTCTAGACTTCATGCCGTCTTTCCGTCTTTCCATTCCTACCGTCCACAGCCTGTCACACGCTGCGTGCGACATCACCGCGTACTTCCCTGGAACAGTTCTCACCCATGCCACCTCGTAGCGCGTTTGTCCCCCTTGTTGTTTCCACTGCCACCGCGCCGCCTGAAGCACCGGGTCGTGCCGACCCGAGCGCCTGGACGGCTGCGCCGCTGGCCGCAGTGCGCGGCGATGCTGTTCGGGTCGGCGCATAGTGGGCAAGTCCAGCACGCGCAAACGGCAGCGCCTACGTGACACACCGCCCGGTGGCGCCAACGTGCGCGCTGTCGGTTCAGGAGTGTGGTCGCAGGTTGCGCTGGCGGTGGCCGCTCTGATGCTGCTGGCCACCAGCCTGGGCTTGCTGTTGTTCGGCGTGGGCCCCACGGTGGTGGACTGGTCTCGCATGCGCCACTGGCAAGCAGTGCCTGCGCAGGTGGAGTCTGCGCGGTTGCACCAGGGTGGCACGGCGCGTGGCGGCTCCTACTACCAGGCCCTGGTGCGCCATCGCTATGTGGTGAATGGCACGCCTTACATCGGCCAGCGCGCGGTGATCGACACCGCTGGCGACGGCGGGCGCGGCTTTCACGAGCAACTGGTGGCGCAGTGGCAGGCCGCGCAGCGCACGGGGGCGCCGATACAGGTGTGGGTCAACCCTGACAAACCGGCGGAATCGGTGGCGGACCGCAGCCTGCGCGTGGGTTCGCTGCTGTGGGATTTGGTGACGGTGGTGTTCGCGGGTGCCGGCGGGCTGCTGTTGCTGCGCTTGTCGGTCAGCACGATCCGGCGAGAGCGCAGGTTGCTAAAGCCATAGACCGACTGGCGCGGCGTGCTGCGGTGCGTTGTGGAGTGTGATGCTATTTATTTGATAGCTGGCAGCGCTTTCCTATCAAACGGCAGAGGCACTTTTTACTCGTTTTCTGGTGGCTGCAGCGGCCTGGGCCGGCGCTTGCCCGTGCCGCCCCACCGCCGCGCATCCTCACCCGGAATGGCCAGCGGGTTGTTGGCCGGCTCGGCCAGCGGCGCCAGCAGTGCCGTCAGGTCGGCCTGGCTGAATTTCACCGCGCCGGCTTCGTCATACCCCAGCACGCCTTCGGCCAGGGCCGCCTTGCGGGCCTGCAGCTCCAGCATGCGCTCTTCGATACTGCCTTCCACCACCAGCTTGTAGACGAACACCGGCTGGTCCTGCCCGATGCGGTGGGCCCGGGCGGTGGCCTGTTCTTCCACGGCAGGGTTCCACCAGGGGTCGAAGTGGATGACGGTGTCTGCCGCGGTGAGGTTCAGGCCCGTGCCGCCGGCCTTGAGGCTGACCAGCAGGATGGGCGCACTCGCCGCGTCCTGGGCCTGAAAGCGCTGGACCACGGCGCCGCGCTGCCCGGGCGGCGTCTGGCCGGTGAGGGTGGCGTAGGGCAGGGCCAGCGCATCCAGACGTTCGGCGGCCAGCATCAGCAGTTCGGTGAACTGGGAGAACACCAGCACGCGGCGGCCTTCATCGACCAGCGCGGGCAGCATGTCGGCCAGC
Source organism: Acidovorax sp. NPDC077693 (assembly GCF_044542805.1). Taxonomy (NCBI): domain Bacteria; kingdom Pseudomonadati; phylum Pseudomonadota; class Betaproteobacteria; order Burkholderiales; family Comamonadaceae; genus Acidovorax; species Acidovorax sp. NPDC077693. The sequence goes on from NZ_JBITVD010000012.1 coordinate 210,447, forward strand.
AGGTCGAGCTTGGCGCGTTCGGTGCCGGGGTGGACGGTGGCGCCTTTGACCAGGTGCGGGTCGCAGCACACCTGGCGCAGCTTCAGCAGCGCATCCAGGATGGTGATCTGCGAGCCTTCGAAGCTCTGGCGCTCCAGCGCGCGGCGCACCTGCTTGTCGGCCGTGGTGCGCACGGCTTCGTATAGCTCGCGCTGTTTGCCCTGCAGTTGCACGCGCTGGATGACCTCGGTGCGCGGCGGCAGCTCGGTGGCCACGTCCTGCTTGCGCCGGCGCAGGATGAAGGGCCGCACGCGCTGGGCCAGCAACTGGGCGCGCAGGGTTTCGCCGTTCTCCTCGATGGGTTTGCGCCAGCGGGCGTTGAAGCTGCGCACATCGCCCAGAAAGCCGGGCATCAGAAAGTCGAACTGCGCCCACAGTTCGCCCAGGTGGTTTTCCAGCGGGGTGCCCGTCAGGCACAGCAGGTGCGGCGCCTGCAGCTTGCGCAGCGCCCGGGCGCTGCGGCTGCCGGCGTTCTTGACCATCTGGGCTTCGTCCAGGATGAGCAGATGAAACGGCTCGGCCGCGAGGGCATCGACGTCGCGCCAGAGCAAGGGATAGGTGGTCAGCACCAGGTCGTGCTGCGCGATTTGCAGGAACCGCCGGCGCCGGTCAGGCCCGTGCAGGCTCAGCACGCGCAGGCTGGGCGCCATGCGCGCGGCTTCGGCCTGCCAGTTGAAGAGCAGCGACGTGGGCACCACCACCAGGGCGGGGCGGACGAGTCGGCCGGCATCTTTTTCGGCCAGCACATGGGCCAGGGCTTGCGCCGTCTTGCCCAGCCCCATGTCGTCCGCCAGGATGCCGCCCAGGCCCTGGGCCCGCAGGTACTGCAGCCACGCCAGGCCTTCGAGCTGGTAGGGGCGCAGCTGTATCTGCAGCCCGGCGGGGGCGTCCACGGGCTGCGGCGCACCGATGCGGCGCAGCCGCCGGGCCAGGTGCGCCAGGCCCAGGTCGCCCTGCAGTTGCCAGCTGTTGTCCCACCCGTTGACCATGCCCACGCGGTGCGCCTGCACCAGCCCCGCGCGCAGCGCCTCGATGCGGCGTGTCTCCCAGGCGCCCAGGCGCAGCGGGTCGCAGTCCTGCAGTTGTTTGCGCGTGGGGTCGGTGAGCAGGTCCACCATGGCGCCCACGATGGCCTTGAGCGGGCCGGCGGGCGAGTCGATGCGCCGCCCGCCCGGGGCTCGCAGCGAGATGACGGCGATGTCGTCGATGGCCGCCATCTGGCGGGCGTTGAGCCAGCGCACATCGCGGCGCAGCAGGTCGGCCAGCATGGGCGCCAGGTCCAGCATGACGCCGTCGATCTCGATCCCCAGGCTCAGCAGCCAGGCGCCTTCGCGTTCGGGCAGGTGCAGCTTTTGCACCGGGCGCTCGCGTGGGCCCAGCGGGCCGTCGACTTCCCGGGCCAGCAGCTCGCCGGTATCCGGCGCGATGACGAGCTTCCAGCGCTGCACGGGCACGCTTTCGTGTGCGAAGCCGGGGCGCACCACCACGCTCCAGCCGTCGGCGCGCAGCTGCGGGATCTGGTCGGCCCAGAAGTCGCCGAAGTGCGCCTCCTGCGGCAGGGTCCACACGGGGCCCAGCGTGGCGGCGGCTTCGCGGTGGCGCCATTGCAGGTGCTTGGGGTCCACGGGCACCAAGCCCAGGTCCCACACCCGGTCCATGGCGTCGGCCTCGGCCGCCAGGCTGCGCTGCATGCGCACCACGGGGCCGCCGGTGTCATACAGGTCCTGCACGGGGGCGGGGCGGGCGTTGAGCACCGAGGTGGGCGCGGCGGTCTCCCAGCGGGCCCCGCTGTCGGTGCGGTAGGTCCAGTCGATCTGCGCCAGGGTCACGTTCTCGCCACGCGGGCCCAGTTTGCCCTGGGGCGCCATGCCCAGCAGTCCGTCGCCCCGGCCCAGTGTCATGAGGGTGATGCGCGGACGAAGGCGCCCCAGCACCAGGCCCGATGATGGCGGGGTGGGCGGGGACGGGGCGGTGGCCGCGGTTGCGGATGGAGGGGCATCGTCCACGGTCCCCTCGCGCAGCAGTGCCATCACGCGCGCGGCCTCGGCGTCGGTCAGCGGGGCCAGTGCCTGCAGCGTGGCGGCATCGGCGTCGGTCAGCGGGGCCAGTGCCTGCAGCGTGGCGGCATCGGCGTCGGTCAGCGGGGCCAGTGCCTGCAGCGTGGCGGCATCGGCGCGCTGGCGCAGCGCGCGGGCCCAGGCGGCGATCAGGGCGTCGCGGTTGGAGCGGGGCGGTTCGGGGTGGGCGGCGTCTGGGCCTGCGGCGGGCATAGGCCGCCGATTGTGCCGTGCCGTGCAGTGTGGCCTCAGGCCGGGCGCGCGGTGATGCCTGCTGGCGTGGGGGCGGGTCTCTGGTCCTGCCGGTTCATCGTAGAGGTGCAGGCCATCGGCGTGCGACCACCGCGCCGGTGGGGCGCTTCAGCCGCCCAGCACCCGCGCGAACAGCTCGTTGCGAAAGTGGATGCCCAGGCGCGCGAAGGCGCGGTTGCGGTAGGTCTTGACGGTGGGCACGCTCAGGCCCAGGTCGCTCGCGATGCCCTCGTGCGTCATGCCCTGCAGCAGCCGGGCGCAGACATCGAGCTCGCGGTCGGTCAGCTCGGCCTGCAGCCGCATCAGGCGCATGCGCAGCGCTGGCAGCGCGTCTGCAGCCAGCGGACCGAGCGGCGCGTCGGCCGCCAGCAGGGCCGGGGCGGCGTGCGGGCCGGGCTGATCGTGCCCAGGGGCCAGCGGGCTGCCGCCCGGCCCCTCCAGCCACAGCAGGGGCGGGGAGGGCGCGCAGCCGTGCGACAGCAGGATGTGTTTGCGGGTGAGCGCCAGCAGCACCGGTGCGACGGACTCGAAGGCGGCGATCTGGCGGTCGCTGAACGCGCGCTGGTGCTGGTGGCGGTAGAAGTTGACGGCGAACACCGAGCCATCGCTTTCGTATTCGACCACCGATACGCGCTCGGCCACGCCATGGGCCTCGTACACACGGGCGCGGTGCTCGCCCTCGACCTCGGTGGCGGTCACATGGCACAGGCGGGTTTCGGGCTGGGCGAACGGCGCCTCGTCGAACGAGCGTCCCCAGGTGCGGTCGCTGCGGTACGGGCCCGACAGGTACGCCCACCAGCAGTCCTGCGTGGTGTCCGGTACGCCCCGGCTGGCCGACATGAAGAGCGTGGGCTTGCAGCGGTGGCCCGTGCGGTACACCGACCATGACGCCGCAGGCAGCACCGGCTCCAGGTCCTGCAGCAGGCCCGGTGCAAAGCCGTTGTCGCCCAGGCGGTGCACCATGCCGGCGAGCGTCTGGCTCGCGGCACTGTGCAGCACCTGCCGGCCGGGCGCTGTCTGCGAGGAAGGGGGGAGCCACTGCCGCATGGGAAAGTCTGAATGGGGGAGGTGATGCTGCCGGAAATCGGGAAGTGTGCGTCAAAACCGCCGGGCCAGCCGCCGCCGGACAGTCGGGTTATCCCGTCATCCTCTGGGATGACAGGCATGCTTGGCAACGGGACTTACGCTAGGGCCCATGTCTGACCTCATCCCCTTGCCCGACCCGCAATTCCGATTTTTTGCCGACCTGCGCGTGGAGGTCGGCACCCCGCAGGAGGTGGGCCACACCGTGCACGGGCTGCGCCGGCTGATCCCCATCCTGGGCGGCAGTGCCACCGGCGACGGCTGGAGCGCCCGGGTGCTGCCCGGTGGTGCGGATTTTCAGCTCATTGTGAACGACCGGCTGTCGGAGCTGGACGCCCGCTATGTGCTGGAGACCGATGGCGGCGATCTCATCTATGTGCAAAACCGGGCGGTGCGCTCCGGCCCGGCCGAGCTGATCGCCCGCCTGGTGCGCGGCGAGCCGGTGGACCCGGCGCAGATCTATTTCCGCTGCAGCCCGAGCTTCGAGACCGCGTCCCCGGCGCTGGCCTGGATCGCCGAGCGCATGTTCGTCGGCACCGGCGCGCGCTACCCGGACGCCGTGGCGATGCGCTTTTTCGAGCTGCGGTAGCCGGCGGCTGTCCGTGTCCAACCCGCCCACCGTTTGCCTTTGCGTTTTTTGACCCTGACCGACCCACAAGAATTTCTGGAGACAACCATGAAGACCACCGCCCAGCCTCGTTCCTCCCTGACCACCACACCCCGCCGCGCCCTCGTGGCCGCCGCCCTGCTGGCCGGGCTCATGCCCTGGGCCGGCGCCCATGCGCAGGGTGCCGCCACCTACCCGAACAAGCCGGTGCGCATCATCGTGGGCTTTCCGGCCGGCACCGGGCCGGACATCGTGGCGCGCCTGCTGGCGCAAAAGCTGTCCGAAGGCTGGGGCAATGCCGGCGTGATCGTGGACAACAAGCCCGGCGCCGGCGGCCTGATCGCCGCCAGCGAAGCGGCGCGCGCCGCGCCCGACGGCTACACGCTGATGCTGGGCGAAACGGGCCAGCTCAGCATCGCCCCCAGCAGCTACAACAAGCTGCCCTACGACCCGGCCAAGGACTTCACGGCCGTGAGCCAGGTGGTCACCTCCGACTTCGTGCTGCTGGTCAACCCGCAAAAGGTGCCGGCGCGCAACGTGAAGGAGTTCGTCGACTGGACCAAGCAGCAAAAGGGCCTGTTCCTCGCCACCTTCGGAGCGGGCACGCCCGGGCACTTTGGCGCCTTCATGTTCGGCGATGCGGTCAAGCTCAAGCCCGAGCCGGTGCACTACAAGAACACGGCCGATGCATTGGGCGGCCTTTTCAGCGGCGACGTGCAGGGCGTGTTCGCCAGCGTGGGCCTGGCCGCCCCCAACGTGAAGGCCGGCAAGCTGGCCGCGCTGGGCACCACGGGCGCCACCCGCACCAACACGCTGCCGGACGTACCCACCATCAAGGAGCAGGGCTACGCCAACCTGGAGTTCTCGTCGTGGTTCGGCATCGTGGCGCCGGCCAAGACGCCGCCGGAGATCATTGCCAAGCTCAATGCCGACATCGTCAAGGCGGTGCAGTCGCCCGAAGGCAAGGCCAAGATGGAAGAGGCCGGCTTTCGTGTGACGGGCACCAGCCAGCAGGACTTTGCCCGCACCATCGCGGCCGACACCGTGACCTGGGGCAAGGCTGTGGCGGCCACGGGCTTCAAGGCCGACTGAATGCGCTGCTGACGGCGCGTTTTCAGTGGCTGAGCAGCTGAGCAGCTCATCTGCTCATCAGCTCATCAGCTCAGTTGCCGCCCGGTGGGTGGCGCTCAGCGCCACCTTCCATCACGTCCAGAGACCTGCGCGTGCGAACGCAGGCGGGCGGGAGCCTGGGCGCAGCACCCAAACCATCACCACCACGACAACTTGAGGAGACACACGCCATGCCTTTTGTCCATGTCTTTCGGGCCCAGCCACCCGCTGCGAACACCGCGCGCCGTTCATCCCGGCTGCGCCGCCAGGTCGTCCCGGCAGCGCTGGCCATGCCCTTGCTGATGGCCGCCTGCGGCGGCGGCAACGGCGATGCGTCGGCGCAGCAGGCCACGCCGGCTGCTGCTTGCGCCGAGCTGCCCATCAAGGCCGGCTTGGCCGCCACCTCGCTCACCACCAGCTACGTGGCCGCAGACACCAAGCGCCCCGGCGGTGCCAGCACCGGCAGCTTTTTGCCGGGCCACTGCGTGGTCACCGGCGCCATCAACCCCCGCGTGGGCGTGGATGGCAAGAACTACGCCATCGGTTTTCAGCTGAGCATGCCGGACAACTGGAACGGGCGCTTCCTGTTCATCGGCGGTGGCGGCAACGACGGCATCCTGCGCGACACCTCGCTCAGCTCCAGCATTTCGGTAGGCACGCCGTCGCCACTGGGCCAGGGGTTCGCGGTGGTGTCCACCGATGCGGGCCACAGCGGCACGTCGGCCAGCTTCGGCGCCGACCCGCAGGCCCGCATCGACCATGCCTACAACTCCTACGACAAGACGGCCGTGGCCGCCAAGTCGCTGATCGCCACGCGCTACGGACGCAAGCCCGACCACTCGTACTTTTCGGGCTGCTCCGGCGGCGGGCGGCAGGGCATGATGTTCTCGCAGCGGTTCCCGGACTATTTCGACGCCATCACCGCAGGCGCGCCGGCCATGCGGGTCTCAAGCGGCGCGACGGTGGCAGCGATGTGGAACACCATCCAGTTCAACGCCATCGCCCCGCAGGACGGCGCAGGCAAGCGCATCCTGTCGCAAGCATTCAGCAATGCAGACCTGAACCTGGTGGCCAACGGCGTCAAAGCGTCGTGCGACGCCGCGGACGGTGTGGCCGACGGACTGGTGAGCAACGTCAAGGCCTGCCAGTTCGACCCGGCCGTGCTGCAGTGCAGCGGCGCCAAGGGTGCCGACTGCCTGAGCAGCGCCCAGGTAGGTGCGCTCAAGAGCGTGTTCGCTGGCCCGCGCAACTCGGCAGGCCAGGCGCTGTATGCCGGCCAGCCGTGGGACCCGGGCCTGGCCGCCCCCGGCTGGCGCGCCTGGACGCTGGGCAGCTCCACCACTGCCACACCGGATGCGCGCTACATCACGCTGATGGTGGACGCCCTGGTCAACGAGTTCTTCACCCCGCCGGACCTCACGTTCAACCCGCTGACGTTCAACTTCGACACCGACCCGGCCCGCATGGAGACGTACTCGGCCATCTATGACACCTACCGGGACGACAAGCTCGCGGCCTTCAAGCAGCGCGGCGGCAAGATGCTGTTCATCCACGGCATGTCCGACCCGATCTTCTCGGCGAAGGACACCATGGACTACTACGAACGCCTGGCGGCCAACAACGGCGGCATCGCAGCGACAAAGGGTTTTGCGCGCACCTTCCTGGTCCCGGGCATGAACCATTGCTCCGGTGGCCCCGCCACGGACAATTTCGATTCGATCCAGGCCATGGTGGACTGGGTGGAGAAGGGCGTGGCGCCGGAGACCATCGCGGCCAAGGCCTTGCCCACCAACACCGACATGCCCAACCGCATCCGTCCGCTGTGTGCCTACCCCCAATTCGCCAAGTACAAGGGGTCGGGCAATGTGGAGGATGCGAGCAGCTTCGTCTGCGCGGCGGAGTAAGGCTGGCGCCCGCGCGGGCTATTTGCGGCGGGGGGTGGCCGCGGGGGCGGGCAACTGCAGGTCTGCCTCCTGCACCACCCGCACGCAGTCGCGCAGGTGCTGCTCGCCTAGGTAGCGCAGCGTGGCGTAGCCGATGCCCGCGGCCACTGCCTGGCCTGCCAGCGGCACGTATTTGGCGGCCTGCTTGGTCGTCAGGCGCACGCCCACGCTCTGGGTGGCGCGCAGCACCAGCTCGCGCGTGACCAGTTTGCCGATCAGCACCGACCCCACCAGGCTCACGGCCTTCTGGACCTGTTCACGTTTGTGCGGGTCCAGCTGGTCGATCTGCTGGGCAGAAAGGCCGAACTCGGTGTTGATCTGCGGCAGCAGGCGCGAGAGCAGGGCGGCGTCCACCGCCCAGTCCAGCCCCGGAATCGGCATGGCACTGGCCGCTGCCGCCACCAGGGCGCGGCGGTGGAGCAGCTTGCGGCTGCGCTGGACCGCCGCCTGGAGTGCCGGGTTGCCGGCGGCCATCTGGAAGGAAGTGGGCATGGTGTGGTGCGTGTGTTGGGCGCCGCGCAGATGCTGCCGGACGCCGTCAAATGTTAAGTGGAGCCGGGCGCTGAGCGATTGCAATGGCATGCGCGCTGTCAGGGCTTGCTGCGGACGAGCCCGAACAGGGCCAGCAGCACCATGGCGCCGATCACCGAGGCGATCCAGCCGGCCGCTTCGCCATGCTGGTACCACCCCATGGCCAGGCCCAGGTAGGTGGCCAGGAAGGCCCCGGCAACGCCCAGCAGTGCCGTCATGATCCACCCCAAATGGTCCTTGCCGGGCTTGAAGGCGCGTGCCAGCAACCCGACGACCAGACCGACCAATAAAGTGCCTATGAGAGCCATCATGATCATTCCCTTTTTGTTATGAACGGTTGTCTGGGAATTTAGGGACAGCATGGCCCGGCACCTGTCGGACAAGATGCCCTGTGCCAGTCCCCGCGGGGTCACGGTGGCTGGCGTAACCGGCGCTGGGCAGAGCGTGCTGGCTCAGCCGTGCGTCATTGCTCGCCGCCCAGAGGCCGCTCGTACAGGCAGCGCTCGAAGCGGCGGGATGAGAGGGTCACGCCAGAGATCTCGTGCTGGCTGGCTGCAAAGGCGTAGCGCTCCGCCGGCAAGGCCGCATGGGCCGCCTCGGTCAGCAGGATCTCGCTCGGGCCGGCGATGTCCTCACCCAGCTTGCAGGCGCAGTTCATCTCCGGGCCGAAGAGGTCTTCATGGGCGATGACCAGGGTAGGCCCATAGCCGATGCCCGCGCTGACCGCAAGGGCGCGCTCAGGCGGCAGGACGGCATTCATCGCCTCGAGCGCGCGCAGCGTGTCCAGGGCCGCTTCCAGCGCGTGTTCGGCGCTGGAGAACACCGCGAAGAGGTTGTCGGCCTCCTGCTTGATCACTTGGCCCCCGTTACCCTCGATGGCAGGCCGTGCGGCCTGCTCCATCTGGTGGATCATGGCCAGGAAATGGATGATTCCGTGGCGGGCGGTGATGCGCGAGAAGCCGCACATGTCCAGCACCAGAATCGCCACGTCGCGCACGAAGGCCGCCTGGATGGCGGCATCCACCTCGCGCACGTCCTGGGGTTGCTGGTTGCGCTGCGACAGCAGGCGGTGCAGGTATTTCTTGTCATGCGGCATGTCTGCGGCCAGGGGCAAGGGGGCTGGGGAGTTCATGGCGGGGCTGTGGGAGGTGTCCCACATGGTAGCGCGGCAGGTGCTGGCGGCAATGGCTGCCTGCCCGGCCTACATTGACTGGCATGCACAGCAAAAGGAAGGCCATGACCACCATCTTCAAGACCCGATCTTTGCCTCTGGTGTTTGTTGCCGCGCTGGCCCTGGGCGCCGCGGTGATTGCGCCCAGCACGGCGCTGGCACAAAGCGGCGACGATGCCTCGTTGGCACGTGGCGCAGTGCCGGACACCACACGGCAGCAGCACTATCAAACCGCTATCCGCGAAGCGGGCGGCGGTTTGAAGGTGAGCCTGGAAGAGTGCCGCAGCATGGGCGCTGCGGACCGCAAGAGCTGCGAGTCCCAGGCACGCGCCCGCTATCAGGCGGACATGGCCAAGGCCAAAGCCATCTTGCGGGGTGATCCGTCAGCGGGACCGGTGAATGTGGTGGGCGGGCCGATCCGCAGTACGGAAACGACGTACCAGATCAAGCCGTAGGGCGTGGGAGCCAGTGTGGTGCACGGTAACGAACAAATGCCCGGCTGCACGCGGATTCATTTGGCCGAGGCGACGTCCTTGTCGGTGGCGACGCGGCGCGCGCCATTGAAGCGGCGGGCCCAGTACGTGACACCCATGTCTTCGACGCGGACTTCGCTGCCGCTGCGGGGTGAGTGGATGAATTTGTTGTCGCCCACGTAAATGCCCACGTGGCTGAAATTGCGGCGCGTGGTGTTGAAGAACACCAAGTCGCCGGGTTGCAGGTCTTTTTTGTCGATGACCTGGGTGGCCGCAGCCTGCTGGTCGGCACGGCGCGGCAGCAAAAGGCCTACCGTTTGTTCGTACATGGCGCGCACGAAGCCGCTGCAGTCAAAACCGGTTTCAGCGCTGTTGCCGCCACGCTTGTAGGGCACACCGAGGAAACCCATGGCGTGGATGGCCAGGTTGGAGGCGTTGTCCGCCACCGTGTGGGCCTTGTCTGCGACACGCTGACTGACGTCTTCAAGCCGCGTGAGCAGGCCTTTGTCCGCAATGAAGCGGTCCATCTCGTCAGAGTTGGCCCCTTGGGGCGCCGCCTGGGCGGAGGTGGCGCAGGCCACCAGGAGGATGCAAAGCCATCTGGACATGGGGACGGAGGGTAACACGTACGCTTAGTGATGAGAAATAATCAACCCTGCAAGCTGTTGATTTGGTTCATGTAAATCAAACTTTCCCCTGTAGGAGCGTGCATTCGCGCGTGGTGCTCGGCTGCGCACGCCCGGCTTAAAGTCCGACTGAAATTTGTGGTTATTTGTAACATTTGCCCGATGATGGGCACATGGTGAAGTTGACAGCATTCAAGGAGCGTCGCGGGATGGATCGCAATCGACATGGGCTGGCAGCGCTCGCTGCAAAGGCGTGTGCAGCTATTTTTTTGATAGCGGGTGGCGTGGGAAGCGCGGGCGCGCAGGCCAGCGGCCCTGCCGTGACGCTCACCCCGGTAGCCACCGGCCTGTTCAATCCCTGGGCGGTGGCCTTCTTGCCCGACGGGCAATTTCTGGTGACGGAGCGGCCAGGCCGCATGCGTGTCGTGCAGGCGACAGGGCAGGTCGGTCCGGCGCTTGCGGGTGTGCCTCTGGTTGCGGCCGGCGGGCAGGGTGGGTTGCTGGATGTGGTCACCGACGCGAACTTTGCGCGCAACCGCCGCATCTTCTTTTGCTTCTCGGAACCGGCGGCCGCGGGCGCATCCGGCAACAGCACGGCGCTGGCGCGTGCGACGCTGTCGGCCGACGCGCGCAGTCTGCAGGACGTGAAAGTGATCTTCAGCCAGCGGCCCAAGGTGGACAGCGCTTTGCACTTCGGCTGCCGCATCGTGCAGGCGGCCGACGGCAACCTGTTTCTGGCGCTGGGCGAGCGCTACCAGCGCAAGGACGACGCGCAAAAGCTCGACAACCACCACGGCAAGATCGTGCGCATCACGCCCGACGGCGCGGTGCCGGCCGACAACCCTTTCCGCCAGCGCCAGGGGGCCTTGCCCGAGATCTGGAGCTACGGGCATCGCAACCCGCAAGGGGCCGCGCTGGCGCCCGATGGAAGCTTGTGGATGCACGAGCACGGACCCCAGGGGGGTGATGAGATCAACGTGCCGCAACCGGGCCGCAACTACGGCTGGCCGGTCATCACCTACGGCGAGAACTACGGCGGCGGCAAGATGGGCGAGGGCACGGCCAAGGCCGGCATGGAGCAGCCGCTGCACTACTGGGTGCCTTCCATTGCGCCGTCGGGCATGGCGTTTCTGACCAGCACGCGCTATGGCGACGCCTGGAAGGGCAGCCTCTTTGTCGGCTCGCTCAAGTTCGGCACGCTGCACCGGCTGGAGGTGGCGCAGGGCAAGGTGCAGCGCGAAGAAAAGCTGCTGCAAGGCAATGGTGAGCGCATCCGCGACGTGCGCCAGGGACCCGACGGCCTGCTTTACCTGCTGACCGACAGCCCGCAGGGCCGGCTGTTGCGCCTGCAGCCATCCTGATCCCCGGGGCGGTTGGCGCCCCCGGCCTGGCAGGGCTGCGACAATGCGGCCATCTTCCGAGAACCGGCCACTCCGAATGGCCCACACCCATGCTGCTTGACGCCACAGAATCCCAACTCGTCCTGGTCGACTACCAGGAACGCCTGATGCCTGCCATTTCCGAGGGCCCCGCCGTGCTGGCCAACGCCCGCCTTCTGGCACAGATCGCGGCGATGCTGGACGTTCCCGTGTGGGGCACCGAGCAAAACCCATCGCGCCTGGGCGCCAACGACCCCGCGCTGCGCGCCCTGTGCCAGAAGACGCTGGCCAAGATGAATTTCAGTGCCACCGAAGAAGGCCTGGGCGAGTGGCTGCGTCCGCCCGCCCGGCCCCAGGGCGGCAACGCACGCAGCCTGCCCAAGCACCTGCAAAAGCCCGCCCAGCAGGCGCCCGAGCGCGGCACCATTGTCATCGCGGGCTGCGAAGCGCATGTGTGCCTGCTGCAGACGGCGTTGCAACTCATCGAGGACGAGTTCGACGTCTGGGTGGTGACCGATGCCTGCGGCTCCCGCACCGAGCGCAACCGCGACGCGGCCTTCGACCGGCTGGCAGGCGCCGGTGCCGAACTGGTGACGACCGAGATGGTGGCTTTCGAGTGGCTGGGCAGCTGCGAACACCCGGCCTTCAAGGACGTGCTGGCGCTCATCAAGTAGTCCGCGCAGTCGTTGAGGGGGAGGGCGCCGCACCAAGCCAAGGGGCGGCAGTGCTCGGCGCCGAGGGCTGTGCAAAGCGCACTGCCTGTTCGTGACATTTGGCAGTTGCGTTTCCATGTTGTCCCTAGGGACCATCACCGCTTTGTCATGTCGAGTTGTTTTCTGCCCTCGCGCTTGATGGTCGGGCGCGTCCAGCTACTGAAAATATAGCAAATGGCAGTTGCAAACCACAGACTGCGAATGGCCGACTGCTAACCCAGTTCGCGCTCCAGCGCCTCTCGGGTGCTGGCGTCCGCCGGCAGCAGGTGGTCGATGCGCAGTGAATCCAGCGTCACGTCCATCGGCGAGCCCAGCGTGGTGTAGGCCGACATGAAGCTGAGTACACCCGCACCAGACTGCAGTTGAAGCAGCAGCACCGGCGATTGGGGCGGGGGCGCCACCGCCAGGGTGGCGGCTGCCCGGTGTCTGGCCGAAGGCATGGCCTGCAGACGCGCGGCCAGGGCCGGATTGAAAGGTGCTTCCGCTTCGGCGCGTTGCCGCACGGCCTGCGCCACACGCGGTGCGTCGATCAGCCAGCGCTGCAGGCCGTCGGGCCGCAGCAAGAGGTCGAGCAAATTCAGGGGCTCGCCCGGTGTCGCAGGGCCCGGCACAAAGCCGATGAGCCGCATCAGCGCTGGTACGGCAGCGTTGGTCTCCAGCAGGTTCCATTGGGCATCCAGCAGCATCGCGGGCGCTGGCTCGTGGGCCTTCAGCAGGCGGCGCAGGGCATCTCGCACCTGCAGCAGCGCCTGGGCGCCCCAGTCGCTGCGCGGGTAGTGGGGGGCGAAGCCCGCGGCCATCAGGGCCTGGTTGCGTTCTGCAAGCGGTACCCCCAGCGCATCCAACAGCGCCAGCAGCATGGCCTGGCTCGGCTGGGCCTTGCCGGTTTCCAGGCAGCTCAGGTGCCGCTGCGACACGCCCGTGTGCAGGGCCAGCGCCAATTGGCTGTGCCCCCGGCGCATGCGAAGCGCCCGCAGCAGCGGGCCGATGCGGGGCGGCGGGTGGCCGGTGGGGGAGGGGTCGGCAAAAGACATGGCGACGGATGGTGGCACAAGTCGGCCGGGGTTCTATGACCTCTGAGGTGATTGCGCCGATGACGCGCCGACCTGAGCATGCGGGCTTCTTTCCAACTTATGAAGACCCGCCATGCAAGAACCTTCTTCTCCCCCGTCCTGCGACACCCCCGCGCACGCCGACGCAGCCCGTACCCTGGCCGCGTGGCGCGCCCTGTTCGCTGCGGGTGACTTTGCTGCGATGCCCGGCCTGCTGCACCCGGACGTGGTGCTGCGGTCGCCGCTGGACGACCAGCCGCTGTGCGGCGCGGCCGCCGTGGGCATGGTGCTGGGGCTCGCGTTCAGCCTGTATGGCCGCTTTGCCTATGGCAACGCGTTGTGGAGCGATAACGGCCAGGAACTCGCCTTGAGCTTCGACGGCGACCTGGGGCCGCATGCCGTGAGGGGCATCGACCGCCTGCAGTTCGATGCGCAGGGCCGCGTCATTGCCGTGGAGGTTTTCATCAGGCCGCTGCCCGCGCTGGCCTGGCTGGCGCAAGCGGTGCAGCAGCGCATGGCCCAGGCCGGTGCGCCTGCGGGTAGCGTGGCGGCTTGACGTGAAGGTCAGCGGTCAGCGGCCGGCGCTCGACGGCCAGCGCATCGCAAACCGGGTTCCGGCAGATGCATCCGAGCTGGCGCTGAGCGTGCCGCCATGTGCCGACGCGATCAGCTGGCAGATGTGCAGCCCCAGGCCCAAGCTGGTGTCCTCGCACAGGGCGCTGTCGCGGGTGTAGGCGGCAAAAATGCAGTCGATGCGGTCCGGGGCGATGGTGTTGCCCCAGTTGGTCACGGCCACCGTGGCTTCGCCGTCCTGTACGGTGCCCTGCACCACGATCTGCGAGTCCGCAGCACTGTAGGTCACGGCGTTCCCGAGCAGGTTGGACACCAGTTGCTGAAGCCGCGCCGGATCGCACCACACCGGGCCGCCCATCTGAAGGTCCGAGCGGATGTCCCGGGTGGGGTGGATGTCCCTGATCTCCTGCACCGCATGTTCGAGGATGGCGTCGAGGTCCTGGCAGGCCGACATGCGGATGGGCATGGCTGAGCCCGCCCTCCCGCGCGCAAAGTCCACGAGGTCGTCGACCAGCCCCGTCATGCGGGCGGCACTGCTGCGCAGGCGCCTTCCGATGCGGCCCATGGCGGCATCGGGGCTGCGCGTCAGGAGCTCGCTGGCCACGTGCATGGTCGCCAGGGGGTTGCGAAGGTCGTGCGCCACCACCGCCAGAAACTGCTCGCGCGAAAAGCCTGCGGCTTTTTCCTCGTTCAGTGCCTGCAAGGTGGCGCCGTGCGCGAAGCTCTCGTCCAGCAGCCGCCCGATCAGCGCGGCCATGCCTTCCAGCATGCCGATATTGCGTTCGTTGTTGACGACCACCGGGTCGGGGTCGAGCACGCACAGCGAGCCGAAGTAGCTGCCGTCCGCCAGGTGGATGGCCGCCGACATGTGGCTTCGAAACCCGTACAGCTGTGGCGCCGGGTGCTTGCAGTAGAGGGGATCGGCGTCCGCATCGTCGAACACGACCGTCTGAGGCTCGCCCAGTTGCGCCTTGCAGATGGTGGTGTTCACATCCAGCTCGTCGCCAGGCACCAGGCCGAATCCGCCGTCGTCCAGGACCGCGCAGGTGATCCACCGGTCCGGCGTCACCCGTGCCAGACCGACGAAACGCATGCCGGTCTGGTCGCGCAGCAGTTTCAAGATCGCCGGAATGCCGGGGATCTTGGCGACCACTTCCAGTTGTTTGCCAATGTCTTCGATATGCAGCGCCATCGCTCTCGGCTCCTGTGGCCATCTACCACATCGGTAGAAAATTTGATCTGTCTGCTGCCGCTGCCCGTGGGCAATGACAGCCGCCAGCCAAGGGGTGGCTGCGGGGTATACCCGCATTATCGAGCAGACTGTGTATGTCAAAAGACGCAGTGCCTCAGGCCGCGCTACCGGGCCAGCAGGCGGGTACAACGCCTGTCACCTGGCCGCATCGAGACCGTAACTCGGCTGCATTGCCCGGCTCGATTTCCCGGCTCCATGGCTCAGGCGAACCACGGCCTGAGCAGCACCACTGCCAGCCCGGCCGCACCACACGCACCCAGCAGGGTCAGCACACCGGTCTTGAAGCGGAACAGCGCCACGCCGGCCACCACCGCGATCACGGCAGAGAAGGCATCGAACCGGCCGGCGAAGCCCTGGGGCCACAGCAGGTGGTAGGCAAAGAACAGCGCCAGGTTCAGGATCACCCCCACCACCGCAGCCGTGATGGCCGAGAGCGGCGCGGTGAACCCCAGCTTGCCGTGCGTGGCCTCCACCACCGGGCCACCCGCCAGGATGAAGATGAAGGACGGCAGAAAGGTCACGAACGTCACCACTACCGCGCCGGCAGCGGCGCCAGCGAACAGTGCGTCGGGGCCCCACACTTGCTGCAGCCAGGCGCCCACGAATCCCACGAAAGCCACGACCATGATCAGCGGGCCCGGGGTGGTCTCCCCCAGCGCCAGCCCGTCCATCATCTGCGGGCCGCTGAGCCACTGGTAATGCTCCACTGCGCCCTGGTACACATACGGCAGCACCGCATAGGCACCGCCAAAGGTCAGCATGGCCGCCTTGGTGAAGAACCAGCCCATCTGGGTGAGCATGCCGTGCCACCCCTGCGTGGCCACCAGCAGCGCCATCGCGCCGAGCCACAGCGCCAGGCCTGCCCCGAGTACCAGCGCCAAGTGGCGGCGCGAAAACCGCGCATGCACGGGTGTGGGCGTGTCGTCGTCAATGAGCGCCGGGCCATAGCTCGTGCGCGCAGCGGCATGCCCGCCCCCCAGCGCGAACACCCCTGGCCAGCGCTGTGCACCCAGATAGCCGACCACCCCCGCGGCCAGCACAATGGCCGGAAAGGGCGCGTCGACAGCGAAGATTGCAACGAACGACGCTGCGGCGATGCCCCACATCCAGCGGTTCTTGAGCGCCCGCGTGCCGATGCGGTGCGCCGCATGCAGCACCAGCGCCGTCACGGCGGGCTTGATACCGTAGAAGATGCCCGCCACCACCGGCACGTCGCCAAAGCGCAGGTACACCCAGGACAGACCGATCAGGATGAACAGCGACGGCAGCACGAACAGCGCGCCTGCCACGATGCCGCCCCAGGTGCGGTGCAGCAACCAGCCGATGTACGTGGCCAACTGCTGGGCCTCGGGGCCGGGCAGCAGCATGCAGTAGTTGAGGGCGTGCAGAAACCGCGTTTCGCTGATCCAGCGGCGGCGCTCCACCAGCTCGGCATGCATGATCGCGATCTGCCCGGCAGGCCCGCCGAAGCTGATGAAGCCGAGCTTGAGCCAGAACCGGAAGGCCTCGGCAAAGCTGACAGGGGCAGGGCGCTCTGGGGCGGAGGCTTCTGCGGCGATGGGAGGTGGGCTCATGGTGGTGCGCCGACGAAGAGGTCGGGGTGGGGCGGGTCGGGTGCGGTGGTGCTGGCTGGCTGGCTGGCTGGCCGGGCGGGCACGGCCCCTGTGACTGTAGGGGAGGTGATGGCCGCGAGGCATGTTTTCATTCCAACTATCTACATGCACGCGGTGCAAGGGTGCTAGCGCCACACATGCCCCACCGAACTGCACGCCATGGCGTACAGCGCGCAGCCTGCGCAGAGGCCTATGCAGCACAAGAGCTGGGCGACAGGCCACAGGCCATTCGGAACGCAAGTGGCTTCTGTCGGCAGCGCACCTGAGCCCGCCCCCAAGGGGCCGATCGCAAGCTTTCCGCAGACGCGGGCCCAGAGGCACCTTGACTATCCCAGCGTCAGTTTGCCGCAAGCCCGTCATGAATAATTATGAATTCAAAACCAGCCATCAGGCGGGCACACCGAGATGCCGAGGAGACACACCACCATGAGCCGCTACACCGACTTCTACCGCCAATCCATCGACCATCGCGACGCTTTTTGGAGTGAACAGGCGCAACTGATCGACTGGCAGACCCCGCCGCAGCAGGTGTGCGACTACAGCAACCCTCCATTTGCCAAGTGGTTCGTGGGCGGCACCACCAACCTGTGCCACAACGCGGTGGACCGCCACCTTGCCGAGCGGGCCACCCAGCCTGCGCTGGTGGCGATCTCCACCGAAACCGACACCGAGCGCAGCTACACATTTGCCGAGCTGCACGCCGAGGTGCAGCGCATGGCAGCGGTACTGCAGACGCTGGGCGTGAAGAAGGGCGACCGCGTGCTCATCTACATGCCCATGATCGCGGAGGCCGCGTTCGCCATGCTGGCGTGCGCGCGCATCGGCGCACTGCATTCGGTGGTGTTCGGCGGCTTTGCCTCGGGGTCGCTGGCCTCGCGCATCGAAGATGCCGAACCCGTGGCGGTGGTCAGTGCCGATGCCGGGTCGCGCGGCGGCAAGGTGGTGCCATACAAACCGCTGCTGGACGAGGCCATCGCGCTGTCGAAGCACAAACCCGCTGCCGTGCTGATGGTGAACCGGGGCCTGGCCCCCATGCACCTGCAGCCCGGTCGTGACCATGACTGGACGGCCCTGCGCGCCCAGCACCTGGGCACGGCCGTGCCCTGCGAATGGGTGGACGCCACGCACCCCAGCTACACCCTGTACACCAGCGGCACCACCGGCAAGCCCAAGGGCGTGCAGCGCGACACGGGTGGGTACGCAGTGGCACTGGCCGCGAGCATGAAGCACATCTTCGATGCCAAGGCGGGGGATGAGGTTCTCACCGCCGGGCCGCCCCAAGGTGACAACGCGGCGCCCTTGGGGGGCAGCGACCCGCGCGAGCGGCGGAGCGTGGGAGTCTTTTTCGCGACCAGCGACATCGGCTGGGTGGTGGGGCACAGCTACATCGTCTATGGCCCGCTCATCGCCGGCATGACCACCATCATGTACGAGGGCCTGCCCACGCGGCCCGACGCGGGCGTGTGGTGGAGCATCGTCGAGAAGTACCAGGTCACGCACATGTTCTCGGCCCCCACGGCGGTGCGGGTGCTCAAGAAACAGGACCCGGCCTATATGGCCCGGTACAACGTCAAAAGCCTCAAGGCCCTGTGGCTGGCCGGCGAGCCGCTGGATGAGCCCACGGCGCAGTGGATCAGCGATGCCCTGCAGGTGCCCATTATCGACAACTACTGGCAGACCGAGACCGGCTGGCCCATCCTGACCCTGGCCAACGGCGTGGAGCCGCAGACCACCCGTTTCGGCAGCCCGGGCAAGGCGATGTATGGCTACGACGTGAAGCTCATCGACGAGTCCACGGGCCAGGAGCTGACGGGGCCCAACCAGAAAGGCGTGGTCGCCATCGAAGGCCCCTTGCCCCCCGGCTGCATGCAGACCGTGTGGCGCGACGACGCGCGTTTCGTCAATACCTACTGGAAGAGCATCCCGGGCCGGCTGATCTACAGCACCTTCGACTGGGGCATTCGGGACGCCGACGGCTACCACTTCATCCTGGGCCGTACGGATGACGTGATCAACGTGGCGGGGCACCGCCTGGGTACGCGGGAGATCGAGGAGAGCATTTCTGCGCACCCCAACATCGCGGAGGTGGCGGTGGTGGGCATTGCCGATGCACTCAAGGGGCAGGTGGCGATCGCTTTTGCAGTGCCGCGGGATGCGTCCGGGTTGGTCGACGACGCTGCGCGGCTGAGGCTGGAGGGCGAGGTGATGAAGCAGGTGGACGGCCAACTGGGCGCGGTGGCGCGGCCGGCGCGCGTGTATTTTGTGACGGTGCTGCCCAAGACGCGCAGTGGCAAGTTGCTGCGGCGGGCGTTGCAGGCGGTGGCGGAGCGGAGGGACCCGGGGGATTTGACGACGATGGAGGATCCGGCGGCGTTGCAGCAGGTGAGGGCGTTGGTGGGGGAGTGAGGGGCTGATTGCCTTGGCCTTGGCCTGTTTCTTTTCAGCCGTTCGGGCTGAGCTTGGTGAAGCCTGTGCCTATAAGTCGCCCTCTGTCCGTTGGGGTTGAGCTTGTCGAAACCGGGGCGCTGCTCGCGAACTCGCTGATGAGGCGGCGTGCCTGGTTGAGGGCGGGAGCCGGGGTGCGCGCCCGGCGGCGCGGTAACTTTCTCTTGGTTCGCCAAGAGAAAGTCACCAAAGAGAAGGCGACCCCAAGTCTGCG